>JAFQKL010000085.1 GCA_017396965.1 Clostridia bacterium | reverse complement strand
CGGCCTGCCCCAGCAGGGGGTGGACGCGGGTCTGGCGGCTGCGGCCGTCGTCTTAAACCTGCAGTCGCTGGTCAGCCGCGAGTACACGCCGCTGCAGCCGCTGGTCATCACCGTGGGGCAGATCCACAGCGGCACCCGCTTTAACGTCATCGCCAGCGAGGCGACGATCGAGGGCACGGTGCGCTGCTTCGATCCCAAGATCTTCAAGGCCGTGCCGGACACCATGTGGCGGGTGATCCGGGAGACCGCCGCCGCCTACCGCTGCGAGGCGGAGATTGTCGACGTGCACGAGCTGACCGTCCCCTGCGTCAACCCGCCGCAGATGGCGGAGACGGCGCGGCAGACGGTGGTGAAGCTGCTGGGGGAGGAGGGCGTGTCGCTCTTCCCGCTGCAGATGGGCGGCGAGGACTACTCCTTTATGATGGAAAAGGTGCCGGATTCGCTGATCGCCTTTGTCGGCATCGGCGACGCCGCCAAGGGCACCGACCAGCCGCACCACGCCGGCAATTTCCAGATCGACGAGGACTGTCTGCCGATTTCGGCGGCGCTGTACGCTCAGTTTGCGCTGGATTATCTTGCAGGCAAGTGAGCGTCCCCTCTTGCCTTTGTCTTTTGCGTATGATAGAATGATTTCAACCATAAAAACAAAGGAGGATGACCCATGCAGCGCGTTGTTGACTATCTCAAGGAATGTGGCACCTATTACCTCGCCACCGACGAGGGCGGACAGCCCCGCGTGCGCCCCTTCGGCACCATTCATCTGTTTGAGGGCAAAGTGTATCTGCAGACGGGGAAGAAGAAGGCCGTCTCGCAGCAGATGCTGGCCAATCCCAGAATCGAGATCAGCGCCATGAAGGCGGACGGCAGCTGGATCCGCGTCGCCGCCACCGCGGTGGAGGACGACCGCGTGGAGGCCCAGGAGTCGATGCTGGAGGCCTACCCCGACCTGCGCCGGATGTACACCCCCGGCGACGGGAACACGCAGGTGTTCTACTTAAAGGACGCCGTGGCCACCATCTCCTCCTTCACCGCCGCGCCGGTGGAGATCCGTTTCTAGGGGTTCCCGGCCGGTTGGGCTGATTTTGCCTCGTTTCACACCCGCCTGCCTGTGGCGGACGGGACCGCTTTTGGGCTTTTTCGGCTCTTATGGCCCCTTTTTTCCCGCTGCTGCCCGCCTGTGTGCGGGCGGCGGCGGGAAAATGTGGCTGTGCCGGGAAATTTTTTTGAGATTTCGGCGGATTTTTTCAAAAAGGGCTTGATTTTTGCCTTTCGGTGTGGTATGATAATTCTCGCACCGGAAAGAATATGCGCCCGTAGCTCAGCCGGATAGAGTGACTGGCTACGAACCAGTAGGTCAGGGGTTCGAGTCCCTTCGGGCGCGCCAGGAAAACAGCCATGTTTGTCTTTGGACAGACGTGGCTGTTTTTCGTTTTGCGGGGACGGGGGGTGCGGAGCGGCGGATTCCTTCCGTCCACCCGCCCCCGTCACCCCGTCTCCACCCACCCTTCACAAAAACTTCCGCCTGCCGATCAATCGCCCCCTCTTTACCGGCCATCTGTTTTGTGGTATCATCAGGATAATAACTCCCCCGACACCCCGGGGCGGGTCCGCCGTGGCCGATCGGCCTGTGTGAATGTGAAAGGAATGTGCTATGAAAAAAACGCTCGCTCTCCTGCTTGCGCTGCTCCTGCTGCTCGCGGCCGCGCCGTCGGCCCTGGCGGTGGGCAACTATGAACAGGTGATCGCCGAAGGGCTGATCGAGGCCTACGACAGCGGCCGTCCCATCCGCCTCGACGCGGCGGCCAACTGGGATGCCGACCTCGATGCCATTCTCTACCTGCTTTGTTCCGTCCTGCCCGAGCATCTCTCGCTGTCGGTGGAGGGGGACACCCGCTTTGTCACCTATGAAGCCAAAATCCTCTCCGACGAGCGCACCTCCGAGCTGCTGCCGCGGGCGGAGGTGGTGCTCAGCGAGATTCTCACCGAGGGGATGTCGCCCCGCGAGCAGGTGACGGCCATGCACGACTGGCTGGTGCGCCAGACCGTCTACCGCGAGGACGGCCCCCGGTCCCACGCGCCGCAGGGGGTACTGCGCGAGGGGGCGGCGGTCTGCGACGGCTACACCCGCACCCTGCTGCTCTTCTGCCGCATGACGGGGATTCCCTGCCTCTTTTTGGGGTCGGACAGCATGAATCACTCCTACAACGCCGTGTGGATCGACGGCGAGTGGCTGCTGGTGGACGCCACCTGGGACGACCCCGAGCAGGGGGACACCGTGTCTGACACCTACCTGCTGCGCCCCTTTGCCGAGGTGAAGGACCACAAGGCCGACGGGGCGGGGGTTTCGCTGGAGGAGATTCTGGCCTTCGGCGAGCAGTATTACGCCTATCTGATCGAGGCGGCGCTGGCGGGGGAGAGCGGGGGGCCTGCCTTGGGGGACGTCGACACCGCGCCCGAAGGGGAGGGGCAGCAGCCGGAGGCTGTGCCGATGACCCAGGAGCAGATGGCCGATCTGCTGAAGGAAAAGGGGCTGTTTTTGGGGACGGATCTCGGCTACGAGCTGGAGCGCAGCCCCACCCGCGCCGAGGCGGCGGTGCTGTTTGTGCGGGTGCTGGGGCGCGAGGGGGAGGCGCTGATGGCGGAGGCGGTACATCCGTTTACCGACGTGCCCGAGTGGGCGGCGCCGCACATCGCGCTGCTGTCCCGCGAGGGGCTGACGCGGGGGCAGAGCGAGACGCTGTTCGGCTCCGCGGCGGTGACGGCGGCGCGGGACTACGCCACCTTCCTGCTGCGGGCCCTGGGCGCCGTGGACGGGGTGGACTTTGAGTGGGCGACGGCGATGGAGACGGCCACGGCGCGGGGCTTTGCGCCCGCCGGCTGGGACGGCGAGAGCTTCACCCGCGGCGACGCGGTGGAGATGACGGCGCGGGCGCTGGG
>JAFQKL010000084.1 GCA_017396965.1 Clostridia bacterium | reverse complement strand
CCCCCCGCGCCGGATGCGGGCGACGCCCCGCCCCCGGCCGAGCCGCCCGCCCCTGCCGGTCTGCCCCCCTTCTGGGGCGATCTGGTGGCCAGCGTCAACCCCTCGGTCAAGGGCTTTCTCTCCTCGTCCGAGGCGCGGCTGGAGGGGAATGTCCTCCACCTCATCCCCGGCAGCGGCTTCGCCTCGCGGATGCTGCAAAAGGAGAATGTGCGCCAGGAGATTGCCGACAAGGCCACCGCTCTGCTCGGCCGCCCCTGTCAGCTGCGGGTGGGCAAGGTGGAAACCCCCGGGGCCGGCAAAACCAACCCCCTTTTTGAACAGTTAGCCAAAAAAATAGAAGCCTTACAACAGGAGGATCAGTAACATGAAAGCCAGAGTGCCCAGAGGACCTTCGAACAACAATATGCTCGAGCAGATCCAGAAGATGCAGGAAGAGATGCAGCGCAAGCAGCAGGAGCTGGAGGAGCGCGAGTACGAAGTCAAGGCCGGCGGCGGACTGCTGCGGGTGGTGATGACCGGCAAGAAGCAGCTCAAAGAGGTGGAGATTGATGCTGAGATCGTCGATCCCGATGACATTGAGACTCTGCAGGACCTCATCGTTGCCGCCGTCAACGAAGCGGTGACCACGGTGGAGGAGTCGGCGGCCAGAGAGATGGAGAAGATCACCAGCTCCGTCCAGCTGCCGAACCTCCCCGGGATGCCGAGAATGTAGCCCGCAAACCGCAACGTAAGGAAAAGGAAGAGGAACATGAACGGTCATTCCGGCTCCATCGCCCGCCTGATGGAGAGCTTTGCCAGACTGCCCGGCATCGGCAGGAAGACGGCCTCGCGCCTTGCCTACCATGTCATGCGCATGGAGGAGGCGGAGGCGATGGAATTCGCCGCCGCCATTGTCGACGCGAGAAATAATCTGCACTACTGCAGCTGCTGCCAGAACCTCTCGGATGAGGAGCTTTGTCCCATCTGTGCGGACGACAGCAGGGACCCCAGCATGATCTGCGTCGTCGAGCGCCCGCGCGACATTCCGTCGCTGGAGAAGACGCGGGAGTTTACGGGCTATTATCACGTTCTCCACGGCCTCATCTCGCCCATCGACGGCATCGGCCCCGACCAGCTCAAGATCCGCGAGCTGGTGGAGCGGGTGAGCGGCGGCGAGGTGCGCGAGGTGATCATGGCCACCAACCCCACTGTGGAGGGGGAGGCCACGGCGCTGTACATCGCCCGCCTGCTGCGCCCCTTTGAGGTGACGGTCAGCCGCCTCGCCTTCGGCCTGCCGGTGGGCGGCGACCTCGAATACGCAGATGAAGTCACCCTCACCCGCGCCCTCGAGGGGCGACGGGAGATTTTGTAATTCGGTCACAGGACTGCGCTGTGGGACAGGCCCTCTGTTTTGCCGGGGCGCTGTCTCACGGCGCTTTTCCAAAAGCAGGTTCCGACGGCGGTCGGCCGCAACGGCCGGTTCGCGTTCCAAAGGAGAGAGGAGTGTACCCATGCCCTTTGAGATTCACCATGGCGATATCACGAGGCTCGATGTCGATGCCATTGTCAACGCCGCCAACCGTCAGCTCGCCCCGGGCGGCGGGGTGTGCGGCGCCATCTTTCGTGCGGCGGGGGTCGCGGAGCTGGACGCCGCCTGCCGCAAGCTCAGTCCCTGCGAAACCGGGCAGTCGGTGATCACCCCGGGCTTTGCCCTCAAGGCCCGCCATGTGATCCACACTGTCGGCCCCATCTGGCGTGGCGGTGGGGAGGGGGAGGCCGCGCTGCTCGCCTCCTGCTACCGCACGGCGCTGACGCTGGCGGTGGAGCACGGCCTGCGCTCGATCGCCTTCCCCCTCATCTCCGCCGGTATCTACGGCTACCCGAAAGAGCAGGCCCTGGCCATCGCCGAGCAGACGATTGCCGCCTTTCTCGAGACCCATCCCGATCTCAGCGTCACCCTGGCGCTGCTTTAGAGGTGCTGCATGAGCCAGACGATTGCCGTGATCTCCGACACCCACGGTCTGCTGCGCCCCGAGGTGGTGGAGCGGATCAAAAGCTGCGACGTCATCCTCCACGCCGGCGACTTCGCAGACCCCAAAACCCATGAAACCCTCCTGGCCCTCGGCCCGCCGCTCATCGCCGTCCGCGGCAACAACGACAGCTGGAGCCGCACCCTGCCCCACTGGCTGGAAACGGAGGTGGCCGGCCTCAAGCTGGTCATGGCCCACACCAGAGATTACCTCCCGCCCGCCTTCACCACCGCCGACCTCGTGGTCTTCGGCCACACCCACCGCTGGTTTTCGCAGCGGCAGGGAGACACCCTCTGGCTCAACCCCGGCAGCTGCGGCTATCCCCGCTTCGGTCTGCCGCTGACCTATGCGATTCTGACTGTGGAGGAAGGCACCGTCCGGGTGGAGCAGGTGCCGATCAAACCATGAAACTGATTCTCTCTCCCGCCAAGCGCATTGTTTTGGAGGACGAGGTCCCGCCCCCCGCCTCCGTCCCGCGCTTTCTGGAAGAAGCCTGCTGCCTCTGGCAGTGTCTTAGTGAGTTGACGCCCCCTGAACGTCAAAAGCTGTGGAACTGCAGCGACGCCATCGCCCGGCTCAACGACGAGCGGCTGGAGCGCGAACACCCCTCCCGCCCCGTCGCCCCCGCCCTCGCCGCCTTCTCCGGCCTTGCTTACCACTATATGGCCCCCTCCGTTCTCACCGACCCGGCCGCCGGCTGGGTGGAGCAGCATCTGCTCATCCTCTCCGGCCTCTACGGCGTGCTGCGCCCCGGCGACGGCATTGTGCCCTACCGCCTTGAGATGGGCGCCCGCCTGCAGGCGGCGGGGCATAAGAACCTCTACGAATTCTGGGGCAGCCGGGTGGCGGAGGCCGTCTTCGAGAGCGGTGAGCCGGTGCTGGACCTGGCCTCGGAGGAGTATTCCCGCGTGGTCACCCGCCATGTCCCCGCCGGGGCGCGGCTGGTGGGCACCGTCTTCGGAGAGCTGCAGGGCGACAAGGTGATCGAAAAGGGGACGCTGTGCAAAATGGCCCGCGGTGAAATGGTGCGCTGGCTGGCCGAACGTCAGGCCGGGCGCATCGAGGAGGCGCGGGAGTTCGACCATTTGAACTACCGCTTCTCCCCCGAACACTCCAGCGAAGAGCGGTATGTCTTTTTGAAGCAGGAGACGAAGTAGGGGAGAGAACGCGCGGGGAACCCCCGTTTTCCCCTTGTCTTGCAATACAGATTGAAATATCCGATTCAAACATAACGGAAAGGCGGTAGAATGATGGACAAAACCGCAAGAACCCCGGTGCCGGTTGTCGGCGCCCTCATCCGGCGGGAGGACGGACGATTCCTCGCCTGCCGTCGCCCGCCGCACAAAAAGCGGGGGATGCTGTGGGAGTTCGTCGGCGGCAAGATCGAGCCGGGGGAGACGCCGGAGCAGGCGCTGGTGCGCGAGTGCCGCGAGGAGCTGGGCATCACCGTCGCCGTCGGCCCCCTCTACTGGGAGCTGGTTCACGAGTACCCCGATATCACCGTTCACCTGAGGATCTTCTTTGCCGACATCGCCGAGGGTCAGCCACAGCTGCTGGAGCACAGCGAGCTGCGCTGGATGCTCCCCGCGGAGACGGTGGACAATGAATTCTGCCCCGCCGACGCCCCCATCCTCGCCGCCCTGCGCGCCGGGGAGGGACTGCCGCCGCGCTGACCGGCGCCGATGCCGGCCCTGACGCGGCGGCGTGAGGCTTGGATCCTGCCGTGCCGCGTGACGCCGTTGCCGCGGCATCGGCGCAGCCTGTGAGAAAAGGAGGCCGCCATGAAGAAAATCTGTCTGCTGCTGCTCTGTCTCCTCCTGCTGTGGATGGCCCCGTCCACGGCGTTGGCGGTGGAGCCGTTCTGGGAGGTCACCGAAGGGGTGTGGCGCTTTGTGGTTGACGATGCCGTCACCTACCAGAGCGCCGATCTGCCGCCCATCGTCGAAAACGGCAAGATGTACCTGCCGGCCCCCCTCATCCTCGAGCCGCTCGGCGCCGCCTGGGGGCTGGAGGAGATGACGCGGACGCTGAGCATCTACCGTGGCGAGCAGATTGTCGCCATCAACCTGCTCACCGGCCAGGCCATCACCTCCGACGGCCGCTTCCTCATCACCCGCGCCTTTCAGCACAACGGTACCTTCTATGTGGAGGCTGATCTTGCCATCCGCGAGTTCGGCGGCCGCCTCACCAACCTGTCCGACGGCACCATGCGCGTCGCCAGCGGCAGCCAGACTCTGACCGACGCGGAGATGGCGGCGCTGATGGCTTCGATGCCCTCCTACCGCCCGGTGATGACCGACCAGCCGCCGGTTTACCTGCTGATGCGCGGCCGCGGCGCCGGCATTTCGCGGATCCTTGAACAGCTGTCCGCCTGCGACCTGCGCGCCGCCTTCTTTGTCACCGCCCAGGACATCTTAACCGACCCCGCCACGGTTCGCCGCCTCTATGTCGCCGGACACCGCATCGGCATCTACGCGCCGGACGGCGCCGTTGCCACCGTGGAGCGCACCAACGACCTGCTGCAAAAGCTGCTCAAGCAGCGCACCACCCTCGTCGCCGCCCCCTCCGGCGCCACCGGGACGGTGGTGCGCGCCGGCTACCGCGTCTGGAGCGCCAGCTTCTCCACCGCCCAGGAGAGCGAGGATCTCTCCATCACCTCCCTGCTGGCGACGGCGGGCTGGACCACCTCCGTCTGGTTCGACGGCTCCATCGCCTCCGCCGACTGCCTCGCCCGCGTCTTCCGCGCCATCCCCAGCCAGCGGCTTAACACGGCGGCGGAGACTT
>JAFQKL010000083.1 GCA_017396965.1 Clostridia bacterium | reverse complement strand
GAGTCCCCACGTCCCCAAAAGCCCCCGAAACCCCTTGCCAAATCAGCGCAGGGAGTTTGCCCGGGTGGGTGGGCGGGTGCTGCACCCCCCTTTTTCATCAAGGAACGCACAGCCCCCGAAACCAACACGCCAAGGCCGGCCCATCCGATGTGTGAACACGGCCCGCAAAGCACAACAGGACGGGCGGGGAGTTCCGCCGCAGCGGCGGCGAAGGACGCGGCGTCACCTCCGAACGGAACAGACACCGGAATCAGCTCCGCCACCCCTCCGCCACCAGCTTCTCATAGGCCCCCGGCAGTGCGTATTCCTGCGCCAGCGCCTCCTTCGTCACCCACACCCACTCCTTCGGCGGCGCGGCGCAGTCTGACAGCTCCACCAGATACCCCACCATCTCCCACTCCACATGGGTGAACACATGACGCACCGGCGACAGCGCGGTGACCCCCGTCACCACGCCGCCCAGCGCCTCCAGCCGGCGGCGGACCGACGCGGCGTCCTCGTGCCCCTCGAGGCACGGCGGCTCCCACAGCCCCGCCAGCAGCCCCCGGGACGGGCGTCGTACCAGCGCCAGACGTCCGCCGAGAAGGCAGAGCAGCACCGTTCGCCGCTCCACCCGGCGCCCCTTCTTCGCCCGCCGCAGCGGCAGCTCCCCCTCCCGCCCCGCGGCGCGGGCGAGACAGAGGCTCGCAAGTGGACAGACGTCGCACAGCGGCGCGCCGTTTGGCAGGCAGACCGTCGCCCCCAGCTCCATCAGACCCTGGGCGAAGTCGCCGGAGGCGTCCGGCAGCAGCGCCGTCGCCAGCGCCGTCACAAACCGCTTGACCTCCGGCCGGTCGCTCTCCCGCTCCAGGCAGCTAAGGCGGGAGAACACCCGCAGGACGTTGCCGTCCACCGCCACCGCCGGCAGGCCGAAGGCGATGGCCGCCACCGCGCCCGCTGTGTACTCCCCCACCCCCGGCAGCGCCCGCAGCGCCTGAAGGTCGGCGGGCAGACGGCCGCCGTGGTCGCGGCAGACGGCCTCGGCCGCCTTTTTGAGATTCCTCGCCCGGCTGTAGTACCCCAGCCCCTGCCACAGCTTCATCAGCCGCTCCTCCGACACCTCGGCCAGCGAGGGAAAGTCCGGCAGCGCGGCGACAAAGCGTTCAAAATAGGGGATCACCGCCTCCACCCGGGTCTGCTGCAGCATCAGCTCGCTCACCAGCACCCGGTAGGGGGTCGGCTCCCGCCGCCACGGCAGGTCGCGGCAGCTGCTGCGGTACCACGGCAGCAGCCGCTCCGCCAGCGATGCCAGCCGCGTCGCCTCCCCGGCGACCTCCGGCAGCGGGGCGGGCGCCTCCTGCGCCGAAGCGCAAACCCCCTCTGCCGCGGCCCGCTCCGGGGCCGCGGCAGAGGGTGGAGGGGATTGTCTCACAGAACCTGCCCGGCTCATGCGGCGGTATCCGCCGCGCCGTCGCCGGCGGCGGTGTGGGTCACTTCGGAGGAGGGCTTGACGATGCAAAACCACATCCGCCCGGGG
>JAFQKL010000082.1 GCA_017396965.1 Clostridia bacterium | reverse complement strand
GCAGGGTTTGCTCGGCCATGCCCACCCGGGTCAGCTCGGGGCGGAGCAGCCCTTCCGCGAGCAGGCGGGCGGCGGCTTCGCTGCCGCCCCGTCCCGCCGCCTCCGCCGCCTTGCGCAGGCTGGCGGCCTCTCCGCCGGCGACGGCTTTAAGGACCCGCTGCTCCACCGCCGTCAGCGGACAGGCGGGGGGATCGCCCGGCACCAGGCGGTCTTCCAGCGAGTAGCGCACCCCGGCGGGGAGCATGGTGCGCAGAATGTCAAAAACAGTACAGAAGCAGCGTTCCTTGAGAAAGAGCAGCAGATCCATCATCGCTTCGTCGAGCAGCGGTGGGCTGTCCAGCACCGCTTCGAGGGTTTTGAGGCGGGGGTGGTCGCTGGTCTCACAGACCGAGAGAATCAGTCCCTGTTCCCGCTTTCCGGCACGTCCAAAGGGGACGACGACGCGGGCGCCGCGCACCGCCTTCTCCAGCAGGTGCTCGGGGATGCGGTAGTCGTAGGCACGGTCGAGATGATAGCTTTTGAGGTCGATGGCCACCTGCGCCACCATTGTGGTTCCCCCCTTTGACAAAAGAGGCCGACACGGTGTTCCCCCGGTCGGCCTCCCTTCCATGGTGCGTTGTATCCGGCCTGTCTGCCCGGTGTTTTAGAACTCCTCTTGCGACTCCTCAATCACCACCTTGCCGGCGGCAATATCGTTGATCGCCAGCTTGACCGGCTTTTCGGTGATGACCTCGCCGCGCTCCTTGGCGCCTCCGGCGATCTGTCTCGCCCGCTTGGAAACGGCGATGACCAGGGAATAGCGGCTCTCATGATGCGGGGTCAGCTCATTGATGGAGGGGTAAAGCACAAATCCACGACCTTTCAAAAATCTTTCATCCAAAGAACTGTGGTTACACAGAGGTTTGATGCTGTCAGTCCCTATCATAAACAGGGGAGCGGAAAAATATTCCGCCGTCTCCCTAGAGCGGGCACTCGGCCAGCAGGTTTTCCAGGTGGCCTTCCATGGCCTCGGCGGAGAGATGGGCGGCGCGCAGAACGGCGCCGATGTCCTCCACCGCCTGTTCCACCGTGTGGTTGACGACGATGTAGTCATAATGGATGGCCTGGCGGATCTCGCCGGCGGCGATGGCGAGGCGGGCGCGCACGGTGGCGTCGTCCTCACTGCCGCGGCCGCGCAGACGGGCCTCGGCCTCTTTCATGCTGGGCGGGACGAGAAAGACGAGGATGGCGTCCGGACGGCGCTCCTTGACCTGCAGGGCGCCCTGCACCTCGATTTCCAGCAGGACGTCGTAGCCCTCGTCAAGCCAGGCGTCCACCGCGTCCTGCGGGGTGCCGTAATAGTTGCCGTTGTAGCTTGCGTATTCGAGCATCTCACCGTCGACAATGCGGCGGCGGAACTCCTCGGCGGCGAGGAAGAAATAGTCCACACCCTCCGTCTCATAGCCTCTGGGGCTGCGGGTGGTGGCGGATACGGAGAGGCGCAGGCGGTCGGAGTGCTGCACGAGACCGCGCACCACCGTCGACTTGCCGGTGCCGGAGGGGCCGGAGAGAACCAGCAGTCTGCCTCTGTTACTCATCCTCATCACCATCCCCTTCGTCGCTCAAGCGGTTGGCCACCGTCTCCGGCTGAACGGCGGAGAGGATGACGTGGTCACTGTCGGTGATGATGACGGCGCGGGTGCGGCGCCCGTAAGTAGCGTCGATCAGGCGGCCGCTGTCCTTGGCCTCCTGCACGATGCGCTTGATGGGGGCGGATTCAGGGCTGACGATGGCGACCAGCCTGGAAGAAGAAACCATATTTCCAAACCCGATGTTTACCAGCTTCATACATCCTCCATTATTTATTCCAGATTCTGTACCTGCTCACGGATCTTTTCAATTTCGGCCTTGTTTTGCACCACCAGCATCGAGATATCCTTGATCTGCGACTTGCTGCCGATGGTGTTGATCTCACGGTTCATCTCCTGCAGCAGGAAATCAAGCCGGCGGCCGACCGGCTGATTGTCCCGCAGCATGGCGCGCAGCTCGGTGAGATGGCTGCCGAGGCGGACCACCTCTTCGGTGATGTTGAGCTTGTCCGCATAGAAGGCCACCTCGGTCATGATGCGGCCCTCATCGGTCTCCACCTGCTCGGGCAGGCCCTGGAGCAGCTCGATCAGATGCTGCCGGTAGATCTCACAGCTGCGGGTCGAGGCCTCCTCGATGGCGGGGAGGGTGGCGGCGATGGCGTCGGCCCGCTGCAGCAGATCCTCGGTCAGGCGGGCGCCCTCTTCGGCGCGCATCTGCAGGAACTGACGCAGTGCCTCTTCGGTGACGGCGGAGACATCGCTCCAGACGGCTTCCGCGTCCTCATCTTCTCTGCGCACCGAGAAGAGATCGGCGTTGCGGGCGAGGGTGGAGACGGAGATATCGTCGCGCACGCCGTAATCCTGCGCCATTTTGCGCAGCGCCTCGAGGTAGCTGCGCAGCATCGGTTCGTTGAGGGTGACGGTGACATCCGGCCCCGCCGTCTGCACGACCGAGACATAGACCTCCACCTTGCCCCGGCTGACCGAGGCGCCGACCAGCTTCTTCAGCCGCTCCTCCAAAAACCCGTAGGCTCTCGGCACGCGGCAGCTGAAGTCGAAATAGCGGTGGTTGACCGCCTTGATCTCCACGGTGATGTCCCGTCCGCCCAGCGAATCGGTGTGACGGCCGTAGCCTGTCATGCTCATTGCCATGCTGTTTCGCTCCCTTGGCTCCCCTGTCCCTTGCGTGGTGCGGGGAGATTCTATCTGTTCTATCCTTATATTATACGACCTTTTTCCCCATCTGTCAATTTTCTGCCGCAATTTTTTGTGCGTCACCTGAGGAAAAGACCTGGTCGGTTTGGCTGTCGCTGTACTGTCTGGTGTACAGGTGGTAATAATGCCCGCGCTTTTCGATCAGCTCGCGGTGGCTGCCCATCTCGATGACACGGCCGCCGGAGATGACGAGGATGATGTCCGCCCGGCGGATGGTGGAGAGGCGGTGGGCGATGATGAAGGAGGTGCGGCCGTGGAGCAGGGTTTCGATCGCCTCCTGGATCAGCTGCTCGGTCTCGGTGTCGATGGAGGAGGTGGCCTCGTCGAGCACGAAAATGGCCGGGTCGGCGAGGATGGCACGGGCGAAGGAGATCAGCTGCTTTTCGCCGGTGGAGAGGCGGTCGCCGCCTTCGCCGACGTTGAAGTCATAGCCCTCCGGCTGGGAGGCGGCGATGCGGTCGGCGTGGACGAGGCGGGCGGCTTCGCGGACCTCCTCGTCGGTGGCTTCGAGGCGGCCATAACGGATATTGTCGGCAATCGAGCCGGAGAAGAGGTGGGGGCTTTGCAGAACATAGCCCAGGTTGCTGTGCAGCCAGAGCTGGGAACGCTCGCGGTAGTCACGCCCGTCGATCAAAATGCGGCCTTTGGTCGGTTCGAAGAAGCGGCAGAGGAGGTTGACGATGGTGGATTTGCCCGCCCCCGTCTCCCCTACCAGCGCCACCATCGAGCCGGCGGGGACGGTGAGGTTGAACTGCTCCAGCACCATCTCGTGCTCGCCGCCGTAGGTGAAGGAGACATCTTCAAAGACGATATCGCCTTTGATCGGCTCAAAGTTCTCGAGCTTGGGGCTAAAGCAGTCCCCATAGCGGGCGACGACTTCGTCACTGTCCCTGACATCCGGCTCCGCCTCCAGCAGCCCTTCCACCCGCTCGATGTTGGCCTGCATGGCGACAAACTCGGAAAAGAGGCGGGCGATCGACTGCACCGGCTCGAAGATGGAGATGGAGTAGACGATGAAGGCGGAGAGCACCGCAAAGTCCATCATCTGATCCATCACCAGCGCACCGCCGCGCCAGAGGACGATGGCGGTGGCGGTGGAGCCGCAGAACAGCACCAGCGGCGCGAAGATGGCGGAGAGGCGGGCGCTGACGCGGGAGCGTTCGTACATTCTGGCGGTCAGCGTTTCAAAATCGCGGTCGTTGCGCTGCTCCATGCGCAGGGTTTTTGAGGTTTTGGCCCCGGTGATGCCCTCGTTGAAGGCACCGGTGATACGGGAGTTGCTGCGGCGCACGCGGCGGTTGGCTTCCAGGATTCTGTTTTGAAACCACAGCGTCATCCCCGCCACCACCGGCACGATGCAGAGGATGGGCAGCGCCAGCCGTGGCGAGAGGACGAGCATGGCGGCAAAGACGCCGGCCACATAGGAAAAGGACCAGAGAAAGTCGATCAGGCCCCAGGCGACCATCAGGGAGATGCGGTTGGTGTCGCTCATCACGCGGGCGAGCATATAGCCGACGGGGGTTTTGTTGTAGTAGGAAAAGGAGAGCTGCTGCAGCCGCTCAAAGGTGAGGCGCTTGAGGTCGCGGCCGAAGGAGAGCTCGATAAAGTAGGCCATGCGCGAGAAGATGACGCAGATGATGGCCTGCAGCAGCACCACGGCGGACATCATGAGGAAAAAGCGGAGCAGTCCCTCGGTGGTGTTCGGGGTGATGAAGAGGCGGATGGCCGCCGACTGGAAGAGGGGCAGGGCGACATCCACGGCGGCGGAGACCAGCATCAGCAGGGCAACGCCGGTGAGGTGCTTGCGGTAGGGGGCCATGAGGGCGAACATCTTTTTCCAGCTCGACCAGTTGATATGGTCTACATGAGCTTCTTCGTCGAAGTAATTCACGCCTGTCCCTCCTTTCGCTCGTCGCTTAAGACGTGTTCCTCGATTCCGGTCTGGATCTCGCAGACACGGCGGTAGATACCCTCCTCCGCCATCAGCTGCGCATGGGTGCCCATCTGCACCACCCGCCCCTGATCCAGCACGAGGATACAGTCGGCCTGCATCAGGGTGACGGCGCGGTGGGAGATGAGGATGGTGGTGGCGCGGCGGCTGCGGCGGGCCAGGGCCTCGCGGATGCGGGCGTCGGTCTCGGTGTCCACCGCGGAGAGGGAGTCGTCGAAGACGAGGATGCGGGGATCCTGCGCCAGGGTGCGGGCGATGGCCACGCGCTGTTTTTGTCCGCCGGAGAGGGTGACACCGCGCTCGCCCACCACCGTCTGGTAGCCCTTTTCAAAGGAGAGGATGGCCTCATCCACCGCCGCGGTCCGGGCGTGGGGGCGGAGGGCTTCAAGGTCCAGGTCGGTGCGGCCGGCGCGGATGTTGTCTTCAATGGTGCGGGAGAAGAGGAAGGGCTCCTGCAGGACGATGCCGACCTGACTGCGCAGGCTCTCGAGGGCGATGTCGCGGATGTCCACCCCGTCGATGAGGATGCGGCCGTTTTCCGGCGGCAGACTGTACAGCCGGGCGAGCAGGTGGGCGAGGGTGGATTTGCCGGAGCCGGTGCCGCCGAGGATCGCCAGCGTCTGCCCGGGGGCGATGCGGAAGCTGACCTCGTGGAGGACTTCCTTGGTGTCGTAGGAGAAGGAGACCTTGTCGAACACCACTTCGCCCTCAAAGGGGAAGGCGCGGGCGTTCTCCTCATCGCCTTCCGGCGCGTTCTCCAGAATGTCGCGCAGGCGCTCCACCGAGACGCCGTTGCGGCTGAGTTCGGAGAGGATGCGGCCTAAGGAGCGCACCGGCCAGATGAGGTAGCTGTTGTAGGTGAGCAGCGCCGTGAGGCCGCCGAGCAGCAGCCCGTCACCGCGGACGACGGCGCGCACACCCAGCATGAGGATAACGGCGTTCTGCAGGCCGGTGGCGAGATCGCCCACGCCCCAGTAGACGCTGGACAGCTTGCCCACCTTGAGCCACAGGCCGGTGTAGATGTCGTTGAGACGGTTGAATTTGTCCATCTCGTAGCGCTCTCTGCCGAAGGCACGGACAACGCGGACGCCGGTGAGGTTCTCCTGCGCCGCCGTCATCAGGTCGCCCTCAGCCATGTCGGCTTCGAGAAAGCGGTGACCGGCTTTTTTATAGAAGAAGATCGAATAGCAGGCGATGACCGGCAGGAAGGAGAGGGCCACCAGCGCCAGCTGCGGGTGGATGCTCACCATCATCACCGAGGCCACCGCCACCATGACGAGGACGCGCACCAGCTCGATCAGCTGTTGGGCGAGGAAGGCGCGGATGGTCTCCACATCGCTGGTGCAGCGCTGGATGATGTCGCCGGTGGAGATGCGGGTGTGCCAGGCGAAGGGCAGGCGCTGGATGAGGGCGAAGAGGCGGTTGCGCAGGTTGCTGACGGTGCCTTCGGCAAAGAGGGCGATGTGGTAGCGGCGCTGGTAGTTGGTGAGCATGGCCAGCAGCGCAAAGAGGATGGCGGCGAGGGCGGGAATCCAGAGGTTTTCCCGCAGCAGCTCGCGCGGCAGATGGGTGTTGAGCCAGGTGACCAGCCATTTGGGCAGGTCATAGGGGTTGCTGTCAATCACCGAGTCGATCGTCACCTTGATGACCTGGGGAGTCAGGAAGGAAAAGACGGTGGACAAAAGGGTGGCAGCGAGGGCCGACACCAGATACCAACGGTATTTCCCGGAAAATGTGAGCAGATAGCGGAGATTGCCCTGCTTTTTGCCGCCGGTTCTGCTTTGCTCCATGCAAACGCTCCTTTCCTGTTTCAATCCTTTTGGGCGTAAGAAAGAGACGACACGTTGGATGAGCCGTCCTTTGGTCATTTCTTCTTATTCTCTATTCTACACGATTTGGCGTTGCAAGGCAAGCCCCACGCAGGGAAAAATCGGGGGGCAGATCGTTGCAAAACCAAACGTGTCCTGCACCGGGATGTCGGTGCAGGACACGCGGTTGCTGTCTGTGGCCCCGCTCACAGTCCGTCCGGGATCTCTCCTCCGTCCGGCGGGGGCGGTGGCTCGACCGGGTCGGGTACGGGATCCGGCTCGGGGACGGGAGCAGGCTCGGGGACGGGGTCGGGTTGCGGCACCGGGGTCGGCTCGGGCGGCCCGGAGACCGGGTCGAGGGGGTTGACAAAGATGTCGGTCCCGGGGGTGACCGGCTCGCCGGTGACGGGATCGCCCTGCATGGCGGCCCACTCCTCGGGGGTGATGGGGTTACTCGGGTCGCGGTAGCCGGGGTCGCCGGGCTGGGGCGCCGAATAGCCGTAGTGAAGAACACAGAGCTGGTTCATCGGGTCGTCCACACCCGGGGAGTAGCCGGGGTTGGTGCCGGGGGTGAGCAGGTTCTGGTAGATCGGCACCGAGCTGTCGGCCGGAATGGTGTAGCCCACCGGCAGGGGCAGCCAGGTGTACTGCGCATCGACCACGCCGAGGGTATAGGGGTACTCGCGGTGGACGTGGATGAGGCTCGCTTCGTAGCGGTTGTGGCAGTAGGGGGAGGCGGCCATGTTGGTGTCGGCACAGAGGGTGGCGGAGATGTGGACGTTGCAGGGCTCGGTGGGCGTGGTTCCCTTCTTGAAGAGGGCGGAGCTGACGCGGCTGCCGCGCGGGTCGGCGGAGCAGGCGGCGGTGGGGACCATGCCGCTGTCGAGACAATACGAGGCGCTGACGATGCCGGTGGTGGAGAAGAACTCCCTGCGCGGCAGCCCCTCATGCAGCTCGCGCATGACGGCGCGCCAGCCCTGAATCGCCGGGTTGGTGCCGGAATAACGGATGGTGCGCGGCTGCTCGTAGCCGAACCAGCAGACGCCGACATAGTAGGGGGTGTAGCCGACGAACCAGCGGTCGACATCGTCACTGGTGGTACCGGTCTTGCCGGCCACCGGCATCCCGGAGATCTGCGCCGGCGTGCCGGTGCCGGAGGTGACGACGCCCTGCAGCAGGCTGTTGATGAGATAGGCCGTCTGCTCGCTCATCGCCACCTGCGGGTTGGGTTCATGCTCCAGCAGCACCGTGCCGTCGTAGGCTTCCACGCGGGTGTAGGTGTAGGGCTTGTTGTAAACCCCCTTGTTGACAAAGGCGGCATAGGCGGCGGCCATTTCCAGATTGGTGACACCCCAGGTGACACCGCCGAGGGCGAGGGGGGCGAGGCCGATGTCGGTCTTGAGTGAGCCGTTGATCGTCTCGCTGCGCACCAGAGTGGTGAGGCCGAGGTTTTCGGTGACAAAGTCAAACGAGCGCTCGGTGCCCATCTGGTCGAGGATGGCAATCGGGACGGTGTTGACCGAGCGGTAGACCGCCTCCTTGACATCCATGCGGCCGCGGTAGGGGGCGTAAGAGCTGTCGTAGTTGCGGGGGTATTTCTTCTCGACGTCGTAGGGCGCGTCGTCGTAGACGCTGCCCTGGGTGATGACATTGTACTCGATGGCGGGGGCGTAGACGGCGAGCGGCTTCATGGTGGAGCCGGGCTGACGCTTGGCGTCGGTGGCGTAGTTGAAGAGGCGCGCCCCCGTCTTCTCGCCGCGGTCACCGGCGATGCCGAGCACGGCGCCGGTGTAGGGGTCGATGACGGTCATGGAGGCCTTGGGCTGCTCCTCGCCGTTTAAGGTGGGGAAGGTGTCCTCGGCGGCGAACTTCTCATCGAGGACGCGCTGGACGTTCATATCAATGGCGGCATAGATGCGCAGACCGCCCTGATAGAGCATGGTGGTGGCGTAGTCGCGGGGGTAGCCCTTCTTGTTGACCAGATCGTCGAGGACATTCTTGATGACCTCATCGACGTACCAGCTCTGCACCTGGGCCTGCTCCAGCTGCACCTTTTCCTTCTGGAACTCGAGCTTCTGGTCCACGGCCTCGGCATACTCCTCCTGGGAGATCTTTCCCAGCTCCTGCATCTTCCACAGCACCGTCTCCTGCCGCTCCTTGTTGTAATCCTCATGCATGAAGGGGTTATAGCGGCTGGGGTACTTGGTGATGCCGATGATGGAGGCGCCTTCGGCGATGGTCAGCTCGCTGACGTCCTTGTCGAAATAGATCTTGGCGGCGGCCTGGACGCCGTTGGTGTTCTGGCCGAAGTAGGCGGTGTTGAGGTAGAACTCGAGGATCGACTCCTTGGAGTACTTTTTGCACAGGTTTAAGGCGCGCAGGATCTCCTCGATCTTGCGCATCATGCTGTAGTCATCGTCGCCGGTGACGTTTTTGACCACCTGCTGGGCGATGGTGGAGGCGCCGAAGCGGCCGCCCGAGCCGCCGGTCAGGAGGTTGACAACGGCGGCGGCGGTGCGCTTCCAGTCGACGCCGTTATGCTCCCAGAAGCGCTCATCCTCGATGGAGACGGCGGCATCCTGAACGTGCTGGGGGATCTCGACCAGGTCGACCCACTCGCGGTTTTCGTCGCCGTGCAGCGACTCCAGCAGCTGGGCGGTGCCGTTTTCATCGTAATAATAGACATAGCTGGTGTAGGCCAGCTTGTAGCTGTCCAGATCGATGTTCATCTGCGGGTCGAGGTAGTTGACGATGTAGTAATACATACAGCCGAGTACCATCAGGCCGGTCAGCATCCCGATGAGAAAGAGGGTGCCGATCACCTGACCGATGCGGCGCAGGACGCCTGTTTTCTGTTTTTTCTGTTTTGCCGGCCGGGAAGAAGGCGCCTGACGGCTGCCCTTGCTGGCGGAATCACTCATGCTCATTCCTCCGAAACGTTGTGACTGACGGACTCAACCGCACCCGTTTGGGTGCTTACAGGTCATTGTACCACATCTTTGGAAAAAACACCAGTAATTTGCGCGGTTTTTTTGTCACTCCCATGTGTAGAAGTTGAGAATTCTTTGTGTCTTCCATTCGTGAAACTTTGACCTTGTGCTGAAAACGCCGTTGTGGTATAATAGGTCCACTTTGTGGGCTTGCCGGGCTTTGCGGCGGGCCTTGGGATATCCCTTGTTTTGTCCTTGGAGGTTTAGACGTATGAAACGCGAATTTTGTTCCACCCTTTACAAAACTCCCCTCTCCCCCGGCTACTGGCGCGAGGCGTTTGCCTGTCTGAAGGATCTGCGCTGTCTGGTGCTGGCGGCCCTGCTGGTGGCGGGGCGGGTGGCGGTGACCTCCTTTTACATCCCCCTTGCCGAAAACCTGAAAATCAGCTTCGGCTTCTTTCTCAACGCCTCCGGCGCCTTCCTCTACGGGCCGGTGGTCGGTCTGCTGACCGGCTTTGCCACCGACATTCTCGGCTTTTTCATCCATCCGCAGGGGGCTTTTTTCCCGGGGTATACGCTGACGGCGATGATGGGCTCCTTTGTCTACGGGCTGTTTCTCTTCCGGGCGAAGATCACGCCGCTGCGGCTCTTTTTCTGCAAGCTTTCGGTCAACCTCTTTGTCAATGTCGGCCTCAACTGCGTGTGGAGTGCCATGCTTTACTCCAAAGGCTACCTCTATTATCTTTTCCGCAACACCGGCAAGAACCTGCTGATGCTGCCGATTGAGCTGCTGATCCTGCTGGCGGTGTTTCGTCTGGTGGTACCGATTGCCACGGCGGCGCATCTGGCGCCGGAGGGGAGCAACGGACTGAAGAAAAAGGAGCCTGCCGCCGATCCGGCGAAGGTTTGAATCCGGCTTTCTGCTGACAACCGCCCTGCGGCGCTCTGCCGCAGGGCGGTTTTTGTTCTCCCCTGCCCTGTTTTCCTCCGGCGGACAGACACCGGGTTTCCGGGATGCTCATATATTGTTTTTGAGGAACAACGAGGCCTCAAATTTTTGACCGGGGGTGTCCCATGATGCTGCTCATCGGCGCTGCTGCCGCGCTCAACTGTGTTTTCCTGCTGCTCTATCTCTCCACGCCCTCCTCCTTCCCCAAACCCTTGCCGCCGGAGGAGGAGGCGCGCTGCGTGACTCTGGCCCGGGAGGGGGATCGGGAGGCTCGGGCGACTTTGATCGAACACAATCTGCGGCTGGTGGCCCATATTGTCAAGAAGTATTACACCGCGGGAGATCAGGATGATCTGATCTCGATCGGCACCATCGGTCTGATCAAGGCCATCGACTCCTTTGACCCCGACAAGGGGATCCGCCTTGCCACTTATGCGGCGCGGTGTATTGAAAATGCTATCCTCTCCCCAGAGCGTCTTTCTGCCAAGACGTCTTTTGCCGAAACGGCACCGGGCGAGAGGGAGATGGGCCGTGAAAAGCGGCCGGCATCGCTCATCTTTTTGATGTGCGATGACAGCCGCTTTTTTTTGCAGTGGTTTATCCGCTGTCCCGATTGGATTTGTCTTTGATGACCGCGTCCAACAGCCGGACCTTCTGCTCTGTGGGACAGCTCATTCTCATGATGTACTCGCTCACAACGTCTGCGTGGACACCGGCAACTCTCTGCGCCAGTTCCCTTTGACCTGCTTCGGTCTTTGGGTGATACACAACCACCGTGATCGGAGCGCTTTTCCGTGCGATGCCACGCACCTCCCCGCTTTTCTATTTCTATTCGACTATATTTCTATTCGGCTCATCGGGGAAGTATCTCCCGACGAGGGAATGACTTTGCCGGGTGACGCGCCGCAGATGTCCGATCCCATGTGTGGGAGCCCCATGTGCGGGAATCCCATGACTGGGAAGACGCCGCGTTGCCACCCTCTCGCCCGTTTCTCCGCTCATGCCGACACCGCATCTCCCTGCCTCGGGAAGCTCTTTCGCTTGAATCGGGTTATATCATAAGATAAAAATGGAGCGGCGCACCGGCAAGGGCGCCACTCCATTCTTTTGTCGAAAGCGGGGGTGTTGCGGTCGTTTTCCTGCAGAGGGCTTTGAGCAGAAAGTCCCTTGTCTCAAAATGGGCGTCGAAGGTGGTCCGGCTGACATCCCGGGTGTCGGTTATCCCCCTGAAAGCTGCTCTCGACCGGCTG
>JAFQKL010000081.1 GCA_017396965.1 Clostridia bacterium | reverse complement strand
GCGTGCGGTCGGCACTTTCGATATAGCAAAGGGTGGTCTGTTTGTTCGCCATGGTCTGCCCCTCTCTTCCAAAACGAATCCGTTTTTATCATTGTACCAAAAAACGCCCGATGACACAAGTCTCCGGAGCTGCCGCTCCGCCGGGGCCGTGTGTGAATTCTTCCTACATATTATATAGCGTACTATGGCGATCTGACAGAGCGCACAGCGCCCCCGATCCCGATCGGAAAGACATCCCGCCTCCACCACTCAACGCAGCTCCACCTTCATCCCCGCCTGCAGGGTGGCGTCGTCCATCAGGGAAATGGCGTCGATGAGGTTGCTGCGGAAGGTGCCGGTGCCCTGGTTCGGCGCCAGCGCCTGGTGGGCGATCTCTCCGGCGAGGCCCATGACGGCGTAGGCGGCGGTGGCCGCTTCGGTGACGTCTTCCGGCCGGGCGGCGAGGAAGGCGGTGGTCATGCCGCTGAGCATACAGCCGGTGCCGGTCACCCGCGGCATGATGGGGTGGCCGTTGCGCACGATGAAGGTGCGCTGCCCGTCCGAGATCAGGTCAATCGCGCCGGACACCGCCACCGTGCAGGAGAGGCTGCGGGCCACGCGGCGGCAGAACTCGATCATCGCCGACAGGTTCTCCTCGGTCACCACGTCCAGCGCCCCCGCGTCCACCCCCTTGACAAAGGAGCCGACGCCGGCGATGGCCTTGATCTCCGAGAGGTTGCCGCGCACCACCGCCACCGGCAGCTCCTTGAGCAGACGCATCGCCGTGCGGGTGCGGAAGGGGGTGGCGCCGACGCCGACCGGGTCGAGCAGGATGGGGATGCCGCGCTGCGCCGCCGCCTTGCCGGCGAGCAGCATCGAGCCGATGGTGCGGGAGTTGAGGGTGCCGATGTTGAGGCAAAGCCCGGCGGCGACAGAAGCCATTTCGGAGGCTTCCTGCGCGTCATCCGCCATTACGGGGGAAGCGCCGCAGGCCAGCAGGACGTTGGCAACATCACCTACCGTGACATAATTGGTGATGCAGTGGATCAGCGGCGAGTGCGACCGCAGGGTTGCGACCAGATTGTCGACCAAGAAAAACGCCTCCTGTCAGTGTAATAATGTCCAAGTATATCATATTTCACGGCGTTTGAAAAGGGAAATTGCGAAATTTTTCAACTTTTTTCTCTGTTTTTGTGATTTGAAACAATCAGGCCGCCTCGCCGCCCGCTTTCTTCCGTGAAAATCTTCCCCTGCCCCTTCCCTTCCCCGCCGCGCCGCGGTATAATGGAAACAGAAAAACAGGACGCCCGCCGCGGCGCCCACGGACGCAGGAGGCCGCCATGGAACTCACCCTCTCCCACCTCATCGGACTGCTCGGCACCCTTTGTGCCATCACCCTGCTCGGCCTCTGGTCCGGCCGCCGGGTGCGCTCGGCGGAGGACTTTTCCACCGGCGGCGCCAAGGCCTCGCCGGTGATGGTCACCGGCTCCCTCATGGGCACGCTGGTGGGCGGCGCCTCCACCATCGGCACGGCGCAGCTGGCCTTCACCTATGGCTTCTCCGCCCTCTGGTTCACGCTGGGGGCGGGCCTTGGCTGCATCGCTCTGGCCTTCTTTGTCAAACCCCTGCGCCGCAGCGGCTGCAAAACCCTGCAGCAGCTGGTGGCCAGGGAATACGGGGCCACGGCGGGGCTGCTGGCCTCGCTGCTCGGCATCCTCGGCACGCTGCTGTCGGTGGTGGCGCAGGTGCTGTCCGGCACGGCGCTGATCGGTGCCCTGCTGCCGCTGTCGACGGGGGTGTGCGCGGTGCTGTGCGTGGGCATGATGATGTGCTATGTGCTGTTTGGCGGAATGTGGGGCGCGGGGATTGTCGGCACCGTCAAGTGCGTGCTGCTCTATGCGGCGGCGCTGCTGGGCGGGGCGCTGGCCTGGCGGCTGGGCGGCGGCGCGGCGGCGTTTGAGGCGGTGCTGCCGGGGGGCTTCGGCCTCTTCAACCGCGGCCTCTGGGTGGACGCGGGCGCGGGGCTTTCGCTGGTGCTGGGGGTGCTGTCCACCCAGACCTATGCCCAGAGTGTCCTCTCCGGCCGCAGCGACCGCGCGGCGCTGCAGGGGGTGCTGGCCTCGGCGGTGCTGATCCCGCCCATCGGCATCGGCGCGGCGCTGGTGGGCATGGCCATGCGCCTCACCGCGCCCGACATGACGGCGGCGCAGGCCTTCCCCCGCTTTGTGCTGCTGCATATGCCGGGCCTGCTCGGCGGCGTGGTGCTGGCGACCCTGCTGGTGACGGTGCTGGTGGCGGGCGCGGGCCTGTCGCTCGGCATCGGCACCATCGCCGCGCAGGACATCTACCGCCGCTTCCGCCCCGCTGCCGACGACGCGGCGGCGCTTCGGGCCACGCGGCTGACCATCGCCGGGGCGCTGCTGCTGTCGCTGGTGTTCACAGGGGAGCGGCTGTCGGCGGCGATTTTGAGCTGGAGCTTCATGTCGATGGCGCTGCGCGGGGCGATGATCTTTCTGCCGCTGTGCGGGGCGCTGTTCTTCCCCGGCCGCGTCTCCCGCCGCTTCGCGGTGGCGGCGATTGCCGTCGGCCCGCTGACGGTGCTGCTGGTGCAGCTGCTGTGGCGGCCGGCGTTTGACCCGCTGTTTGTCGGCTTTGCCGCCGCCCTCGCGGTGATGCTGGCGGGGGCTGCGGCGGGACGGGGGAAGGAGGGGTGAGCAGCGGGAAAAATTCCCGTCTTGTTCCACCATTCTCCGTTGCGTTATTTATCAAAATCCGTTACAATATAGAAAACCGATCGGAACACCGCCGCGAAATGATTCAAAAGTAAGGAGGAATCCTCATGAGAAAATACGAAACCGCCGTGCAGATGCTCAAGGACAATGTGCTGCGCTCGGTGGCGGAGCTGGCCTGGGAGGACCGCCTCCAGACCGGCGTGCTGGACATCGCCGAGCAGATCATCCCCGGCCCCAACGCCACCTTCCGCTGCTGTATCTACAAGGAGCGGGCGGTGATCAACAGCCGCGTCAAGCTGGCGATGGGGGGCGACAAAAGCAACCCCGGCATGGTGGAGGTGCTGGACGTCGCCTGCGACGAATGTCCCGTCAGCGAGATCACCGTCGGCCCCGCCTGCCGCGGCTGTATTGCCACCCGCTGTGTCTACAGCTGCCCCAAGGGGGCGATTACGATGGTCAACCACCGCGCCGTCATCGACCAGAGCAAGTGCATCGCCTGCGGACGCTGCCTCACCAGCTGTCCCTACGGCGCCATCGAGAAGAACCAGCGCCCCTGTGAGCGCGGCTGCCCCTGCGGCGCCATCACCATGGGGGAGGACAAAAAGGCCCGCATTGACCTTGCGAAATGCACCTCCTGCGGCAGCTGTGTCTACCAGTGTCCCTTCGGGGCGATTATGGACAAGTCACAGATTGTCGACTGCATCCAGCTGCTGCAGGGCTCGGCCCGGTGGGACTTCCCCGTCTGGGCTGTGGTGGCCCCCTCGATTGCCGGGCAGTTCGCCCCCGCGACACCTCCCCAGGTGGCGGCGGGACTGCGCGCACTCGGCTTTGCCGGCGTGGAGGAGGCGGCGCTGGGGGCGGATCTGGTGGCGGCGGAGGAGTCGGCGGAGCTGCTGGAGAAGGGGCTGCTGCTCTCCTCCTGCTGCCCGGCCTTTGTCGACTATGTCGAGAAAAACCACCCCGACCAGGCCCATCTCATCTCCCACACCCCCTCGCCGATGGTGATGACGGCGCGGCGGATCAAGCAGCGCCATCCCGGGGCGCGGGTGGTGTTTGTCGGCCCCTGCGTCGCCAAGAAGAAAGAGGCGCAGCTGGGCAAGACGATGGGGGCGATTGACTGCGTCCTCTCCTTCGAGGAGCTGTCCGCCCTGTTTGACTCCAAAAAAATCGAGCTGACGGCGCTGGACGGCGCCGGGTATGACAGCGCCAGCGGCTACGGACGGCGGTTCGCGGCCTCCGGCGGCGTCTCGGCGGCGGTGGCACGCGCCATCGCCGAGCGGGAGGACAAGGGAGGCGGCTTCCAGCTGCGCCCCGTCCCCTGCAGCGGCCTTGCCCAGTGCCGCGAGGCGCTGAAGCGGCTGGCGGCGGGGACGCTGGAGGGCAACTTCATCGAGGGCATGGCCTGCGAGGGCGGCTGCGTCATGGGCCCGGTGACGCTGACCCGCGCCGCGCGCAACCGGGTGGACGTCGACCGCCACGCCGCCGAAGCGGGGGAGCGGAATGTCCACGACGCGGCCGCGGCGGAGTGACGGAAATCCCGCCCCCGGCGGAGGGCCGAAGCGCCCCCGGTGCAGGAGCGGTTTCATACAAAGAAGCAAGCGGGAGGTGCCGTAACCGGCCCTCCCGCTTGTTTGTCACTCCCTTTTCAGCATTTGTTGCTAAGAGATCAATCGGGCAGCGCTTCGCCGAAACGACAGAAAAAGGACTCCGCTCTTTTCAGCCGGAGTCCTTTGAAAGCGATTTGCAAATTGGAATTGGTTTATTTCAAACCGCATTGATGATACAGCTCTTCGATGCACGGTGATTTGTATTCCATGTATCCGTCGATATCATTTGGAAACAACTCTGCGGCTTTTTCTTTGATCAAGCTGTACTTTTTTACCGCTTCGGGATTGCTTCGGAGAAAATCCCTGAATGTAAGATGACGGTGCAATTCTTCCGAGGATTGCGGACAGACATACAAGTGGTGCATCTGCAGATGCTCTTTGCCCGAATACTGAAATGCCTCTCGATCCTGAATGCCAAGATTCCCCTCATGAAGATATCCGATTGCCTTCAAGCCGTCTGCCACCGCAGCAAACACCGAGGAATCCTCTATCACCACATCAAGATCAATGCAAGGCTTGGCCGACATTCCTTCGACAGAGGTGCTTCCGACATGTTCGATGCCGAGGATGAAATCGCCGATTGCTTCTTCTATCTCACCCTTTATTTTTTCAAAAGCTGATTGCCATGCCGCATCGTAGGGCAGCACAACAACCTTTCTTGTTCTCATATCATTCACCTGCAGATTCTCATTTGTCGTTTGGTTCCTTTTATCATATTCTTCTGTTTTCATCAATACTTAGTGAACTTAGTGAAACAGCCGAAGATGGATTCAGCAACCCTTATTTTGAAAAGGGACTTTTGCTGCAAGCGAGAAAAAATGGGAAGAGGAAGTCACTTCCCCAGCGCCCGCCGCAGCGCCGCCTCCCCGGCTTCGGGGAACTGCCCGGCGAGATGGCGCAGGATGGCCAGGCGGGACTGCTCCGGCTCCTCCTCGTAGGCTGAGGAGAGCAGCTCCGCCCCCCACAGGCTCTCGGGCGCGGTGTACAGCGCCACCGGCCAGCCGTAGGGCGCGCCCGCCTTGTTGCGGCGGCGGCGGAAGTCGCGGATGACGAGATAGGTCTGCATCTGCAGGTCGGTCACCGTCCCCTCAAAGTTGCGCTCGCCGCCCTTGCCGAAGCCGCCCTGCTGACGGGCCTCGAAGGAGGGCAGGGTCTGCCCGTCGGCAAAGAGGTCCATCAGCTTCTTCTCGCGGTGACGGGCGCGGCCGTCCTCCCAGCGGGCGTCGAAGTCGTAGCCGTCCCGCCGCCAGTTGGCGAGGCGGGGCAGCCAGCGCAGCGAGACGAAGCCGGCCTTGCGGGCGAAGAACTTGCCGTAGGCCACCCGTCCGCCCGCCGCCAGCAGGGCGCGCCACAGCCAGGGGTCGCGGGCCGGATCACCGCTCCACCAGTCCTCGGCAAGCGTCCACTCCTCCACCGAGAAGCCGGGCGCCTCATTTTGAAACAGCGGCAGAAAGCCGACCGCCTCCACCCGCTCCACCAGCTCCTCCGGCGTGCGGATGCGGCGGGGGTCGTCGGCGGCGAGACCGTGCAGAATCCATTCTCCGTGTTCGTTGCCCATGAAAAGTCCTCCTCGCTTGTGGATGGGGTCAGAGTGGGGGGCGGGGCGGCCCTCCGAGGCTGATGGCGATGCGGGACAGGGCCGGGGCCTTGCCCTCCCACCCCGCCGAGCGGCAGGGCAGGGCGTTGACGGCGCGGTCGAGCAGCGGCTGGGCCACCGTCTCCCGGTCGATCAGCGCATCGAACCGCGCCACGTCCTCCCAGGCGCGGTTGAGAAAGGCCACCTCCCGCCGCCCGTGGGTGGCCGTCAGCAGTGCCTGCCGCGCCGCCTCGACGTGGGGGGCGACAACGGCCTCCGGCAGCCCGGCGCAGCCGAGGCTCTCCCCCAGCCCGTCGGCAAACATCTCCGCCGGCGCCGCCCACGCCGCCTGAGCGGGGTCGAACAGAACAAAGGTGTAGCGGCTGTGACAGTGGACGGCAAGCAGACTCGCCCGCCCGTGCAGGGGGATGACATGGAGATCCCAGCACAGCCGCCGGTCCTCCTCCCGCCCCCTCGGCGGGGGCGGACGCTTCAAAAACCGCCGCAGCGGGATGGTGATGCCAAGTTCCATCAAAACCTCCGGGGGCGGCGCGACGGCCGCCGGACAGAATTCATCCTTCGATCGGCTGTCTTTCGACCGCCCGCCTTCCGACCGCGCGACTTCCGACCGCGCGTCTTCCAATCGCTCGTCTCCCGACCGCCCGACCGTTTTCGCAAAGCACAGGAAAAATCGGCCCACAAGCCGCAGGCTCATGAGCCGATCCTCATTGGTGCGGGCAACAGGACTCGAACCTGCAAGGTCGCCCGCCAGATCCTAAGTCTGGTGCGTCTACCAATTCCGCCATGCCCGCAGATAGAAGCGGCAGCGGTCTGCCGCTGTTTGGATGTCCTCCGACCGCCTGGATTCAGCCGAGGAGATATTGTTCTCGTTGGATCAGCGTCCGCGCATAGGTCTCCATCACCGGCAGCAGCGCCTGCCGGAAGGCGGCCTCCGAAGCCGCGTCGCCGGGGGTGGTGGCTTGCGAAAGTGCTGACAGCGCGGTGAGCAGCTCGCCCTCCGCCCAGTAGTCGTCCTCCAGCACATCCCGCTCCGGGTGCCGCCGCCTCTGGATATGTGCCATCACGACCCGTCCGCAGATCACCCCCACCGGAACCCTGCCGATGAGGCAGCCGTACAACGGCGCGATCAGCTGCTGTAAAAAAGGAGGACAGGTGCGGCTGTTTCGCCCGATCAGCAGGTCGATCCGCTCGGCGGTCAGCTGCGGCTCGGTGGCGAAAAACCGCTCGATGAGGGCCTTTGCCTCGTCTGCCCCGCAGGCCGGCACCCGGCGGATCAGGGCAAGCTCCTCGGCGAAGACCTCCTCCGGCGTCCGAACGGACAGCCAGCCCGGCAGAAGATGGGCCGCCGTCCCGAAGGCCGTCTCCGTCTGCTCCTCCAGCAGGGCGAGCAGCTTCTCCCACGGCTTGATTCCCTCGGCGTAGTCGAGAAGGCCCTCCATCAGCACCCGCAGGGAGAGGATGGCGCTGTATTGTTGGAGGTGCAGCTCCTTCGCCTGCTTTTTCCAGCCGCCGAACCAGCAGCGGTTCATGCCGCGCAGAAACGGGGCGGTGAGGGGAAAGCCGCAGCTCTCGCCGAGGACGGCGTCCTGACCGCAGTAGGGGCAGAGGGCTGTTGCCGGCCGGTCGCCGCCCTGCTCTTCGGTCACCCACTCGGTGATTTCGCAAGGGGAGAAGATCTTCTCACAGGCAAAGCAGCCGCAGAGGGTGTCCTGCTCCAGCTTGGCCCGGTTGTGCCTGGCATGGGAATGTGCCGCGATGTGGACATCAAGCATAGGTTGCCCCTCCTTCCCCAAAGCCTTCGGAACAGATCCGGGTCCGCCGCGTGGGCCTGTGATCCTTTTTATTGTAGCACAAAAGAGCCTGCACCGTCAAGCGAAGGACAAAACGCCCGGCGGGGACAGGGCCTCGCCGGGCGGGGGTGGCAGGATGGGGTTATTCGTGCAAAACGTAGACCTTCACCTTGCGGCGGCCGAACTGCAGGGCGTCGTCACGGTTTTCAAAGAAGAGGTCGATGCGGTTGCCCTTGATGGCGCCGCCGGTGTCCTCCGCCACGGCGAAGCCGTAGCAGACGCCGCCGTTGGGATAGGTGATATACAGCCGACTGCCTAAGGGGATGACGCGGGGGTCAACAGCCACATAACCCACCGCAACCGCCTTGCCGGTGGCGGTGATGTCCCCCCACTGGCCGCCGTCGCCATAGGTATAGGCGGTGGCGGTCATGTCCAGCACATGGGAGAAGCGGGTGGTGGCCGAGCGGGCGGTGGCCACGGTGCCGCCGGTGCCGTAGGCGACAACGGCGGTGACCGGCTCCTTCACCCGCTCATCCGACAGCACCACGCTCTCCACCAGCGTGTCTCCCAGATAGCGGTTTTCCATCACGGTGCGCTGCAGGCCGGTCTGCCCCGCCTGCCGCTCCACCATCTCCCCCTCCGGCACCGACAGCGAGGCCACCCGCTGCACCGAATAGGGGATCTCCGTCTCAATCACCTCGGTGACGCGGCGCATCCGGGTGAGGGTGATCTCCCCGGCGCGGACGAGGCGGGCGTCAAAGGAGAGGTCGGCGGCGTCGCCCTCGTAGACGGGGACATCCGCCTGCGCCAGCAGCTCGCGGACCGTGCCGCCGTAGGTCATCAGCTCCACCGTCTCTCCGTCCGCATGGATGGTGACGGGGAAGCGGCGGTGGATGAGAATGTCAATCAGCCGTCCGCCGGGGGAGGACACCTGCAGCAGGTCGGTCTCCTCCGGGGGGAAGGCGCTGTTCTGGGCGATGACGAGGGGGTCTTGCGAGAGGGTGGCGAAGGTGTCACTCTCCTGATCGAGGGTGATGGTGACGGTGCGCACCTGCAGCGCCAGCAGCGCCACCAGGCAGAGGGTCAGCGCCGCCAGGGCCGCGGGGGCAAGGCGGCGGGCCTGCTTTTTGGCCTCTTTGGATTTTGTAAACAAAAAAATACCTCCGTGGGGAGCCGCTCTCTGACAGACACCGTCCCCGGCGGGCGGGGCGGGCCGGGACAAAAAAAGGGGGATTCCAGCGGAATCCCCGTCCGGTGGCGCGGCATGGGCCGGCCTGTCATCAGTTGAAGCGGGGTCCCTGATTTCAATGAGAGCCTGTCCCAACGGCGGGACAGCGCGGGGCCGGCGCGGGCCGGTCGCTCTCATTGTACCCTCTTTCGGTGTGGAAAAAACGGTAAACACGGGAGGTGCGGGAAAAAATCTTGACGACGCCGGGCTTTGGGCGGTCGACGGGGGATAGTCCACGTCCGGCAGAGGGCTTGATTTTGTTGTTTTGTAGACGGGTTTTGCGCGGGCGGAGGAATGTTTTTCCTCCGGGAACTATTTTATCATACCACAGCCGGGCCGGGAAGTCAACCTCGGGAGAGGGGGTATGGGGAATTTGGCATGGGTGACAGAAGACGGTTATTTGAATTATTTCGGTTATTTTCCACAAGGGTTAGAATTGTTCGGAGGATGGGCCTCGAATGAGGGGTTGAGCTGTGAGGGGCGGGGCGGTTCGGCAATTTGCCGAAATTGTAGGGGCGGGGGATGAAAGGGGGGATAAGCCCCCCGAAGCTTCGCTGTTTTTAAGAAAATTTCCCCTCTTCCTCCGCTCCCCCGGTAGAAATCCCTTCAAATCTGTGTTACAATAGAACCATCCCATCAAAGCTCCAGAGCAAAGGAGGACACCAAAACATGAGACTGGTAACCCGTTCTGATTTCGACGGCCTCGCCTGCGGCGCCCTGCTCTTAGAGGCCGGCATCATCGACAGCTGGAAGTTCGCCCACCCCAAAGACCTGCAGGATGGCCTTGTCCCGGTGGACGAAAACGACTGCCTTGCCAACGTCCCCTATGTGGAAGGCTGCGGCCTCTGGTTTGACCACCACTCCAGCGAGCACGAGCGCCTCTCCCTCGCCGGCAAGTACCAGGGCGAAAGCCGCCTCGCGCCCTCCTGTGCCCGCATCATCTACGACTACTACGGCGGCAGAGAGCGGTTCCCCCACTTTGAAGAGATGATGGTGGCGGTGGACAAGGTGGACTCCGGCGACCTCACCATCGACGAGGTGATGAACCCCACCGGCTGGATTCTTCTCGGCTTCCTCATGGACCCCCGCACCGGCCTCGGCCGCTGGCGGCAGTTCACCATCTCCAACTATCAGCTGATGGAAAAGCTGATGGTGGCCTGCGGCAAGAACACCATTGAGGAGATTCTGGCGCTGGAGGATGTCAGGGAGCGGATCGAGGTCTACCGCGAGCAGACCGAGCGCTTCAAGGAGATGGTCACCGCCCACACCGAGGTGCGCGGCAAGGTGATCCTCACCGACCTGCGCGGCGTCGATCCCATCTACACCGGCAACCGCTTTCTGATTTACAGTATGTACCCCGAGCAGAACATCTCCGCCTGGATCGTCTCCGGCCGCGGCGGACAGGGCTGCAGCGCCGCGGTGGGCTACTCGATTTTGAACCGCAGCAGCACTGTGGACGTCGGCAGCCTGATGCTCAAGTACAACGGCGGCGGACATAAGAAGGTCGGCACCTGCCAGTTCTCGGATGAGACGATGGCGGAGGGCCTGCCCAGGATGATTGAGGAGCTGTGCCGGTTGGCGAATGAGTGAGGCTCCTTGCAGGGGT
>JAFQKL010000080.1 GCA_017396965.1 Clostridia bacterium | reverse complement strand
GGGTCAACGGGGGCCGCCCCCCCTTTCCGTCTGTCCGATCTACGATCGGCAGGCGGCGCCCCCCTGCCCCCCAACGGCACCCTTCACATCAGTCCAACGGCACCCCCCACAAACACAAAACCCGCCGCCGCCCAACCTCGGGCGACGACGGGTTCCATCTTTAACCAAATTCAAATCCAATTTCAAACCTGGAGCCGAATCCAACCCCACATCACGCCAGCAGCGCCTTGTCACTCACAAACTCAGCATGGGCAACGCGGGCGAAGCTGGCCATCAGGCTCTCCACCGTCAGCCGCTTCTTCTCCTCGCCGGAGATGTCCAGCACCACGCGGCCGGCGTTCATCATGATCAGGCGGTTGCCAATGGCGATGGCGTCCTTCATGTTGTGGGTGACCATCATCGCCGTCAGGCCCTCGCTCTCCACGATCTGGCAGGTGAGCTGCAGCACCTTCTCCGCCGTGCGCGGGTCGAGGGCGGCGGTGTGCTCGTCGAGCAGCAGCAGGGAGGGGCGCTGCATGGTGGCCATCAGCAGGGTCAGCGCCTGACGCTGGCCGCCGCTTAAGAGGCCGACGCGGGCGTCCAGCCGCTGCTCGAGGCCGAGGTCGAGGGTGGCGAGGCGGCGGGTGAACTCGTCGCGCTCCGCTTTGGTGACGCCGCGGTGCAGGCTGCGCTTCTGGCCGCGGCGGGAGGCGAGGGCGAGGTTCTCCTCAATGCTCATGTCGGCAGCCGTCCCCAGCATCGGATCCTGGAAGACGCGCCCTAACAGCGCCGCCCGCTGATGCTCCGGCATGGCGGTCAGCTCGGTGCCGTCGAGACGGATGGAGCCGCTGTCCGGCGGGAAGACGCCGGCGACCAGATTCAGCAGCGTCGACTTGCCGGCGCCGTTGCCGCCGATGATGGTGACGAAATCGCCGTCACGGAAGGTGAGATCCACGCCGCCGATGGCGATCTTTTCATGGATGGTGCCGGGGTGGAAGGTCTTGCGAAGTCCTCTGATCTGCAGCATATTACTCATTCTCCTCTGTCTCCGGCTGATTCATGCCGGCCATAATCGAACGCTTCAGGGCGCTTTTCCTGCGCAGCACCGGGACACCCAGCGCCAGCGCCACAACCAGGGCGGAGAGCAGCTTGAGGTCGTTGGTGTTAAGTCCCATCTGAAGCACCAGCGTAATGACAATGTAGTACAAAATCGAACCCAGCACCGTGGCCACCAGCCGCAGCGGGAAGCGGCCCTTGAGGCCGGGCAGCTCCTCGCCGAGAATGATGGAGGCAAGGCCGATGACAATGGCGCCGCGGCCCATGTTGACGTCGGCATAGCCCTGATACTGGGAGATCAGGCCGCCGGAGAGGCCGATGAGGGCGTTGGAGAGCATCAGCGTCAGCACCGTGGCGGAGGCGGTGTTGATGCCCTGGGCCCTGGCCATGCCGGCGTTGCTGCCGGTGGCGCGGATGGCGTAGCCGCGCTCGGTGGTGAAAAACCAGTTGAGCAGCAGCACCAGCAGCACGGCGGCGAGGCTGCCCTTGAGGATGGCGGCGGGCGGCTCCCGCAGGGAGAGCAGCGTCTCCACCCCCAGCAGCGGGTAGTTGGCGCGGCCTAAAATCCTCATGTTGATCGAGTAGAGCGCCAGCTGCGAGAGGATGCCGGAGAGGATGGGCGGAATGTCCAGCACCGTGTGCAGCAGGCCGGTCATCAGGCCGGCGAGGAGGCCGGCGACGGTGGCCCCGGCCAGCGCCAGCAGCGGGTGCAGGCCCGCCGCCAGCATCACGGCGTTGACGGCGGCGCCGGTGCAGAGGGAGGAGTCCACCGTCAGATCCGAGAAGTCAAGGATGCGGTAGCTCATCATCACGCCGAGGGCCATCACGCCCCACAGCAGACCCTGCGACACCGCGCCGGGTAGGGAACCAATGAGAGAGGACAGGGAAAACGACATGGCTGATATCTCCTTCGCCCTCGCCCGAGGGCGAGCGGATTGTTGATTGTCCCGACGGGATCGGGATGGGGTCAGCCCGCCTCCCCGGGCTGTTCGGGGAGGGGGCCGGGAGAATGTCGGGCCGGGCGGCCCGGTGTATGCGGAAGGGAAGGGGTTCCCTTAGGCGGCGGGGGTGTAGCCGGGGATCTCGAGGCCGATCTCCTTGGCGTTCTGCTCATTGACCACCAGCTCCAGCTCGCCGTCGTAGAAGCCGATCGGGATGCTGCCGACGTCCACGCCGTCCCGGAGCACCTGCACCGCCTGCTCGGCAGCGCGGTAGCCGATGGTCTCGTAGCTGAAGGCGTAGGTGGCGAGGCCGCCGTTTAAGACCATGCCGCCCTCACCGGCGACAACCGGGATCTTGGCGGGGGTGCAGATCATACCGATGGTGGCCATGGTGTCGGCCATGAGGTTGTCGGTGGGGATGTAGACGCCGTCCACCTTGCCGACCATCGACTGCACCACCGACTGCACCTGGCTGGTGTCGGAGGCGGTGAACTCCTCGTAGCCAACACCGGCGGCGTCGAGGGCTTCCTTGGCGATCTCCACCTGCAGGCGGGAGTTGTCCTCGCCGGCGTTGTAGAGCAGGCCGATGGTCTTGGCCTCGGGGACGATCTCAAGCAGCAGGCCGATCTGGTCGGCGACGGGGTTCATGTCGGAGGTGCCGGAGATGTTGCCGCCGGGGGCCTCATTGGAGGCGACAAGGCCGGCGAAGGCGGGGTCGGTGACGGCGGTGACCAGAATCGGGATCTCCCCGGTGGCCTGGGCGGCGGCCTGGGCGGCGGGGGTGGCGATGGCGAGGATCAGGTCGACCTTGTCGTTGACGAACTTGGTGGCGATGGTGGAGCAGAGGGTCTGCTCTCCGGCGGCATCCTGATGGTCGATCTCGTAGGCGATGCCGGAGTCGTCAAGGCCCTTGACGAAGCCGTTGTACGCGGCGTCGAGCGCGGTGTGGGCGGTGAGCTGGATGACGCCGATCTTGAACTTGGCGTCGCCGGAGGTCTCGCCGGACGCGTCACCGGCTGCATCGCCGGAGGCTTCACCGGCGTCGCCGGAATCGGAAGAGGAGCAGGCGGGAAGGACGATGGCAAGGGAGAGGACGAGCAGCAGGGCAAGTAGTTTCTTTAAGGTGTTCATGATAATCCTCCTGATAAATGATCTCTGTTTTAGAAGTTCTGCTTTGGTTGTGGAGGATTCCGTGCGCGGTGGCCTTCGCGCCGGTGTCCCTCCCCCACCGCCCGGCCAAAGGTCGATGGGTACAAAAAAGCGGCCCCTGTCCAGGACAGGAGCCGCTTTGATGTCGCTCAAAAGACGGGGTCCGGTCAGCAGGGTGGTCTTAAATTGGCGGTGGTAAAATAAAAATAGCCAAAATAAAAAGCGCCCGCAAAATAGCGGACGACGGTAAACAGAGCATTGGCAGTGGCAGTGCAAACAGACAGAGCGGACTCCATCATGCTGGTCTGATTCATGTTGACGGTCAGGGACATGGTCATGACGGGTGGCTCCTTTCTGCTTTCGCTGTCGTTGGATGCATTATAAACCCGGAAAGGGGGGAAAGTCAAGCACTGAATTTTCCCAAAATTGACGGGGGAGCTGCGTCAAAATTTCGTGACATTTGGATAAAACCCCTTGCTTTTTGAGGCTGTTTCCGGGGAACGGCGGCGGGCGCTTGCGTTTGGGGGGCGGGCTGTGCTATAGTGAAAGCGGCGAATTCTTTGACTGTTCAGGAGGAGATTGTGATGAAACTTTCTTTTGTCGGCATGGGAAACATGGCCTCTGCCATCGCCCGCGGTCTGCTGGAGGCGGGTGCTGTGAAGGGGGCGGAGATTGCCGCCTACGATCCTTACCCCGCCAAGCTGGAGGCGCTTCGCGCCGAGTTTGGCATCACCAAACTTGACAAGCTTACCGACGCGGCCGACTGCGACCTGCTGGTGCTGGCGGTGAAGCCGAACAAGATTGAGGCGGTGGTGTCGGAGCTGGGCGCGCTGCTGGAGGGCAAGGCGGTACTCTGCATCGCCCTCGGCTGGCGCTTTGCCGAGCTGGACGCGATCCTGCCCGCCTCCACCCGCCATCTCTCGGTGATGCCGAACACGCCGATGCAGGTGGGCGAGGGGATGTGCATTTTCGAGCGGGAGAACACCCTGACCGCGGAGGAACACGACGCGGTGCGGGCGCTGTTTGAGGCCATCGGCAGCGTGGAGGTGCTGGAGACGGGGCTGATGAAGTCAGCCGGCACGGTGACCGGCTGCGGGCCGGCCTTCCTCTATCTGGTCATCGAGGCTCTGGCCGACGCGGCGGTGTACCACGGCGTGGCCCGTGCGGACGCCTACCGGCTGGTGGCGCAGACGGTGCTGGGCGCCGGCAAGATGGTGCTGGAGACGGGGATTCACCCCGGCCAGCTCAAGGACAACGTCTGCTCTCCCGGCGGCACGACCATCCGCGGCGTGGCCAAGCTCGAGGAGCTGGGGCTGCGCTCGGCGCTGATCGAGGCGGTGCGGGAGATTGAGGGGACGAACCGGTAGGGGGCCTGTTTGTGTGGGGTGACGGAAGCATAAGAGGGGACAGGAGGGAGGCTTCGGCCTCCCTTTTG
>JAFQKL010000079.1 GCA_017396965.1 Clostridia bacterium | reverse complement strand
TGAGGCCGCTTTATGTGAGGTTTTCGGGGGGCCGGGCGGTGTTGCCGACGTCTTCCGGGGTGTTGTGCAGACGTCTGTCTTTGGGTCGGCTTTGCTGACGGCTTCCGGGGCGGTGTTGCTGATGTCTCCCCCCACGCCTTTGCGGACGTCCTCCGGGCGGCTTGACGGACGTTTTTCCGGCGTCTTCGCAGGGATTTCGCGGCGGCCGCTGCGGATTTGGGCGGAGACGGCGGATTTTGCCTTACCTTTACTTGCGTCCTTGCAGAGAATCTGTTATGATAAGAGGGGCGAGAGCGGCGGGGGAGCGGTCAGCGGTTCGCTGTCTTCGGTTCTCCGCCGGGCTTTCTCTTTCCCGTTTCCTTTTATACTTGTGCCGTCCCCGTTTCGCGCTTCGGGGAGGACGGCTTTTAAGGAGGTGCCACTCCACAGAATGGCTGGTAAAAAGGTTCGCGTCATGGTTGTAGACGACTCGGTTGTGGCGCGCAGCATGATTATGAAGGGGCTTTCGGTCCACCCCGGCATTGAGGTGGTGGGCTATGCCATCAACGCCATTGACGCCCGTCGCAAGATTCCCCAGCTCAAGCCCGATGTGCTGACGATGGACGTTGAGATGCCGGGCCAGAGCGGCATTGACTTTCTCAAGGAATATCTCCCCACCAACCCGCTGCCGGTGCTGCTGGTCTCCTCGCTCGACCTCAAGGTGTTTGACGCGCTGGACGCCGGCGCCCTGGACTTTGTCCGCAAGCCCGACGCCGGCGATCAGGCGGAGTTTGTCACCACCCTCGCCCAGAAGGTGCTGATGGCGGCGAACGCCAAGGTGCGCGTGCCCGCCCCCCGCGCGGCGGCGCCCGCCCCCGGGACGCTCGACCCCTCGGCCACGCCGCTGGGCAGCAACCCGGCGCTCGACCGGGTGATCATCGGTCTCGGCGCCTCCACCGGCGGCACCGAGGCCACGCTGGAGGTCATGAAGCGCCTCCCTGCCGACATTCCGCCGATGGTGATCGTGCAGCATATGCCGCCGGGGTTTACCAAGATGTATGCCGACCGTCTCAACCGCCTCTGCAAGATGGAGGTCAAGGAGGCCCGCAACGGCGACGAGCTGCGCCGCGGCCTGGCGCTGGTGGCCCCTGCCGACCTGCAGGCCCGCGTGGTGCGCATCGGCCAGAAGTACACCCTCTCCTGCGCCAAGGGCGAGAAGGTCAGCGGACACCGCCCCTCGGTGGACGCGCTGTTCCAGTCGATGGCGGAGATCGTGCAGTGCAAGATGGTGGGCATCATTCTGACCGGCATGGGCAGCGACGGCGCCGCCGGTCTGCTGGCCATGCGCCGCAAGGGCGCCTATACCATCGGGCAGGATAAGGAGTCCAGCGTGGTATACGGTATGCCGATGGTGGCCAACGACATCGGCGCGGTGTGCATCCAGGCGTCGTGCGACAATGTCGCGGCGGTGCTGATGCGGCATCTGAAGGGGTTGCGGTAGGAAGCTGTCTGTTGGGCGACCGCTGCCTGTTGGTTTGTTGGTTTTTGTCTGTTTGTTTGACAAGGAAGTGTTTGAGAAGGGGGACATCGCCTGGGCGGTGTCTCTCTTTTTGTGTTGTGTGGGGAGGTGCTGGACGCTGTGTGGGGGGCGAGGTCTGCAGGG
>JAFQKL010000078.1 GCA_017396965.1 Clostridia bacterium | reverse complement strand
CATGGGTGCGGCGGGCGAGGTTTGCGCGTTGTGTTCGGGTACTACAGGGTGGGCGAAGCCTGCGCGGACTCCCTCAGTCAGCTTCGCTGACAGCTCCCTCGGAGAGGGAGCCAAAGAGCGCGGCGGGTGGGCTTTGCGCGCGGATGGGGATGCTGTCCGTCAGCCAGGCCCCACCCCAAACAAATACGCTGTCCCACAGACCGGCCCCTCCGGCCTGCGGGACAGCGTGTTTTCTTTTCCAATAAAAGAACCTCAAAAGAACCCCGCGGAACAGCCGCAGTGCCCCCCTGCGCGCCGCAGCGCCCCCCTGCGCGCCGCAAGCCCTCCGTCAGTTCTCCGCCACTCCGTCCGCGCCATCCCCGGCGTCCGGCAAGCGCACCTCCACCTCGGCCACCCGGTGGAAGGCCACCGCCGAAACGGTGATGTCCAGCCGGTCGAACACAAAGTGGTCCCCCACCGCCGGAATCCCCGCCAGCTGCTCCATCACCCAGCCGGAGAGGGACACCATGTCGCTCTCCAACCGCTTCAGGCCGAAATGCCCGATGAACCGATCCAGATCCACCGCGCCGTCCACCCGCCAGAGGCCGGGGGCGACGGGGCGGAAATACTCGGTCACCTCGTCGTGCTCGTCCCAGATCTCGCCCACCAGCTCTTCGAGGATGTCCTCCATCGTCACCAGCCCGTAGGTGCCGCCGTACTCGTCGAGGACAATGGCAACATGGGCCTTGATCTTCTGCAGCTTGCGCAGCAGGGCGCTGATCTTCTCGGTTTTCAGCACAAAGACCGCCGGGGCCACAAGCGCGGAAAGCGGGCGCTCCTCCGCGCCGTCGGCATAGAAGTCCTTTTGATGGATCACGCCGATGATGTTGTCAATGCTGCCGTCATACACCGGGATGCGCGAATACTTGGTGCGGGAAAACAGCTCCGCCACCTCCGCCCGCGTGGCGCTCACCGGAATCGCCTCGAGGTCGACGCGGTGGGTGAGAATGTCCTCCGCCTCGCGCTCGGTGAACTCGATGGCGTTTTTCAGCAGCTCGCCCTCGTTGCTGTCGATGCTGCCGTCCTGCTGCACCTCGTCCACCAGCATCAGCAGCTCCTCCTGGGACATCCGGTTGTCAATCTCCAGCCGCAGCAGCCGGGACAGCAGCCGCTTCCAGAGGGTGAACAGGCAGTTGAAGGGGGTCAGCAGCCGCACCACCAGGCGCAGCGGCGCCGCCGCCAGCATGGCGAACTTCTCCGGGCAGTCCTTGGCGATGCTCTTCGGCGAAACCTCGCCGAAAACCAGCACCAGCAGGGTGACAACGACGGTGGAAACCGTCGCGCCGATGTCGCCGTACAGGCGGACGAACAGCACCGTTCCAATGGAGGCGGTGGCGATGTTGACGACGTTGTTGCCGATGAGAATGGAGGAGATCAGCTCGTCGTACCGCTCCGAGAGCGCCAGCGCGGCGATGGCGCGGCGGTGGCCCTTTTCGGCCAGGGTGCGGACTTTGGTCTTGTTGAGGGAGGAATACGAGGTCTCAGCGGCCGAGAAAAAGGCCGAGAGCAGAATACAGATCGCCATCGAGACGATCGAGGGAAGGGCTTCACTCATGACAGAAATCTCTCCTTAATATCAAATATATCACACAAAGGATCCCTTGCAGGATAGGGTAAATCCGGCCGGAAAGACCTGTCATAGGCGCAAAAAAGCACACCTGACACCGTTCGCCCGGTGCAGGCGTGCAAAACAGAGGCAAAGCTGCCGCCATTCGGCAGGGTCGTCGCTGTCCATCTCTGGCGTACTCCTTTCTTGAGGGGAATGGGCAGATGGTTTATTTTAGACGATGCGGGCGGGGAGTGTCAACGGACAGCAACCGGCCTTTGCCGCGTCTTAGCCGCGCCTTGGCCGTGTGCCGTGTCGGATACGTCCCTCTGAAAACTTTTTTCTAAAATTTCAAAACGGGTATTGCATAAATGATTGCTGTTTGCTATAATCATAATCCGGGAATACCATAGTTTATTTCAAAGGAGTGTCAGCCATGTCCCGACTGAATACACAGCAGGTTTTTGCCGCCGTCCGCGAGGAGATGAACGCCCTCCCCGGGCACAACGGTTTTTACTATAAGAATCTCGTCACCGGCGAGGAGTACGGGGTGCGGGAGGACGAGGCCTTCCTCGCCGCCAGCGTCATCAAGCTGCCCATTTATCTGCACATCTTAAACCGCGCCGCCGCCGGCACGATCGACATGAGCGAGCCCCTCACCGCCACCGCGGCTGACAAGGTGCCGGTCTGCGGCTCCCTCACCCTCTACACGGGCGACGCCACGGCCGACATCGCCACCCTCTGCCGCCTGATGATTTCGCTGAGCGACAACACCGCCACCAACCTGCTCATCAAGCGCTGCGGCATCGACGATCTCAACGCCGGCTTTGCCGCCATGGGCCTCAAGCAGACGGTGCTGCGCCGCTTCCTCTTTGACGCCGAGGCCTCCGCCAGAGGGCTGGAAAACACCGTCAGCCCCCGCGAGATGGGGATGCTGCTCGAACGGCTCACCCGCGGCGAGGTGGTGAGCGAGGCTGTCTCCAAAGAGGCGATCGAGGTGCTGCTGCAGCAGCAGTTCACCCATAAGTTAAACGGCAAGCTCTGCGGCCTCTATCCCGTCGCCAACAAGACGGGCAACGACGTCGGCATCAGCAACGATGTCGGCATCGTCTATGCCGACCAGCCCTTCGTGGTCTGCTTCACCGGCCATGAGGCCGATGTCTACCGCTGGGATGATCTCATCCGCCGCGCCACCTATGATCTGGCGATGGCGGTGAAGGAGGCGTAGACCGTGAGCAGGACACTGATCCACGGCGGCCGCCTCGTCGACCCCGCGCAGGGGATCGACCGGCCGCTGGAGCTGGTGCTGGAAGGGGGCCGGGTGCGGGAGCTGCTGGAGCCGGGGAGTGAGGCGGCCGCCCATCTGCAAAAGACGGCGGACTGCGTCATCGACGCGACCGGCCTGATCGTCGCCCCCGGCTTTGTGGATATTCATATGCATGAAGATCCCCTGGATGAGGCGCAGGGCCGCCCGGTGCAGAATATCTCGCTGACCATGCTGAAGATGGGAGTCACCACCGCCGTGGGCGGCAACTGCGGCAACAACTACGGCCCGCCCGCCGCCTGGCTGGACGCCGCCGACCGCGAGGGCGTGGCCGTCAACCAGGCCCTGCTGGCGGGGCACACCTGGCTGCGCGCGGCCTGCGGACAGGAGGACATCCGCGGCCGTGTGGACGACGACACCGTCGCCGCCATGACCCGGCTGGGGGAGGAGGCGCTGGAGGCGGGCTGCGTCGGCATCTCCTTTGGGGTCAAGTACGTCCCCGGCACCCGCCGCGAGGAGATCACCGCCCTCTCCCGCCTCGCCGCCCGCCGCGGCCGGCTGGTGACCTCCCATGTGCGAAACGATGTCGACGGCGTCTTCGACGCCTGCCGCGAGCTGTCCGAAATGGCCTTTGAAAGCGGCGCCGCCGTCCAGTTCTCCCACATCGGCAGCATGGGCGGCTACGGACAGATGGAGCGGCTGCTCGACCAGATTGAACGCTACCGCAGCATGGGGGTGGACATGATGGCCGACTGCTATCCCTACGACGCCTTCAGCACCACCCTCGGCGCCACCACCTACGACGCAGAGAACTTCGCCGCCTACCGCGCCGGCTACGACAGGATCCTCCTCTGCGACGGCGAGTTCGCCGGGCAGCGCTGTACCGAGGCGCTGTTTCACAAGCTCCGCGCCGAGGCGCCGGGGACGCTGACCGTCGGCTACTTCATGAATCAGGAGGAGGTCGACCTCGCCCTCGAAGCCCCCTTTGTGATGCTGGGCAGCGACGGCCTCTTAAACGGCTCCCAGGGCCACCCCCGCGCCGCCGGGGCCTTCCCGCGGTTCCTGCGCCGGTACGCGGCCTCCGGCCGTCTGCCGCTGAAAGAGGCGCTGGCCAAAATCACCTCCATGCCCGCCGAGCGGCTGGGGCTGAAGCGAAAGGGCAGCCTCGCCGTCGGCTGCGACGCCGATGTGACGATCTTTGATCTTGCCACGGTGGCCGACCGCGCCGACTACGAACATCCCGTCCTCCCGCCCGAAGGCATCCGCCGCGTCCTCATCGCCGGCGAGACGGCGCTGGCGGACGGCGAGGTGCGGAGCGCCCGGCTGGGACGGGCGGTGCGCAGCGGCGGCCCATCTGTCACGGGAGCGGGCCGGCCCGGAGGATTTTTTGCGGGCAGCAAGCTTTCCCCCGCAAGGGGTTTGAAATCCCATCTCCCATATGATATGATAAAGACATCACCACCCGCCGCAGCCCCCCAACCGGGACCGCCCGGCGGGTGGACTGCTGTTTGAGCGGCTCAATTGAAACAGAAAAGGAAGAAGGAGAGATCAAGATGTCTGAGACCAAAAAGCCCCTGACCTGGAAAGAAGTCTGCGATGTCGCCCGCGGCGATATGCGCACCTGCAAGGTCTGCCGCGAGTGCAACGGCGAGGCCTGCCGCGGCGTGATGCCCGGCCCCGGCGGAAAGGGCACCGGCATCGGCTTTGTCCGCAGCTACCAGAAGCTGCAGGAGATTAAGCTCCACCTCGACACCATCTATGACCACAAGGAAACCGACACCTCCGCCACTCTGTTCGGCCGCACCTTCTCCGCCCCCGTCTTTGTCGCCCCGCTGGCCGGCTGCCAGAATCAGTACGGCCCCAAGTACCAAAACCAGGAGTTCGGCCGTGCCCTGCTGCGCTCCACCTCGGCTGACAACCTCCTCACCTGGCTGCCTGACGGCGGCAACGACCTGTTTTCCGACACCTGCACCCTGATGAAGGAGTTCCCCGGACAGGCCGTCCCCACCATCAAGCCCTGGCCGGTCGAGGTGATGATCGACAAGTTCAAGCGCTGCGAGGAGGCGGGCGCCTTCGCCATCGCCACCGATCTGGACGGCGCGGGACTGGCCCTCGTGCAGGGCGGCGCCGTCCCCGTCCAGCCGCACACGATCCGGGAT
>JAFQKL010000077.1 GCA_017396965.1 Clostridia bacterium | reverse complement strand
GCCCGGCGGATATCTCGGTGCTGCTGATCTGGCTGGAGCAGAGAAAGCGGGGCGCTCACGCTTGATCTGTCCGCGGTAAGCGGACAGATCGCCCGTCACATCCCGGTTGATTGTCCCTGAGATAAAGACATTTTGGGAGGGCCTTGCGGTGCTGGGCCGTCACTTTTCCGATTTTTCCGGGGTCAGAGGATCTGTCGGAGGCTTCGTCGGGGGCATCGTTGGAGGCATCGGCGGACGTTTTGCCAGGGATTCCACCAGGGATTCTCAGAGACTGTGAAGGAACGCCGGCTGGCGATAGGCCGACTGCGGCGCGTGTCTCTGTCATTTTAAGGATATTTTCTGCCGTGTTTTGCGCGGTTGGATTGGGAGGTTTTGCGGATGGAAGGTCGAGCGTTGTCGGAAAAGCCGGTCATCGCGGCGGAGGAGGTGGCGCGGCTGGCGCAGCTGCTGAGAGAGGAGCTGCCGTTGGTGGTGCCTGATTTGTCCCTGACTGACGAACAGATTGAGGCGATGGGCCGCTATCTCGTCTGGATGCGCGAGAAAAACAAGGTGATGAACCTCACCGGCATCACCGACGACGCCGGGATGGTGCGCCGTCACCTGATCGACAGTCTGGCGCTGCTGCTGGCCGGTGAGCTGCGGGGGACGCTGGTGGATGTCGGCACCGGGGCCGGACTGCCGGGGGTGCCGGTGGCGCTGGCCTGTCCGTCGCTCAAGGTCACGCTGCTGGACAGCCTGCGCAAGCGGATCGACTTTCTCGCCGAGGTCTGCCGCGAGGTGCCGGTGGGCAACGCCGAGCCGGTGTGGGGCCGGGCGGAGGAGCTGTCACGCGGCAAGCTGCGGGCGCGGTTCGATGTGGCCACGGCGCGGGCGGTGGCAAGACTTGGAATTCTCGCCGAGCTGTGCCTGCCCTATGTCAAGGTCGGCGGGCTGTTTTTGCCGATGAAGGGCGGCGAGATCGAGGGCGAGTTGGCGGAGGCGGAGAAGGCGTTGTCTTTGCTTGGAGGACAGGTCGAGCGCGTGATCCGCTACACCCTGCCGGGCGAGGGCGAGCAGATGGCGCTGCCGGTGATCCGCAAGGTGCGCGAGACGCCGTCGCGGTTCCCGCGTCGCTTCGCCCAGATGAAGAAGGAGGGGCTTTGAGGCGGACGGCCTGAGCGGGGGTCCCTGCCCACGCCGCACCACCTCCGTCCCCGCGTCCCCGCGTCCGAATTCCATCCAAAAATCCCCGCCGTTCTCTGCTGACAACCTTCGGCTCTGTCCGCAATCAGCGGACAGCACACGCCCGCCCGTCCGGCGTCGCGCCCGATTCCCGTCCGCACATGGGCGCCGCCGGGAGGCCGTGAGAAGGGCTTTTCCTGTCCCTCATATAAAGACACTCACCCCCTCACTTCGCTGCAACAAGGAGGCTTTTCCATGTCCGCACCCGCTTCTCTCAAGCGCCTTCTCGGCCGCCTGCTCTTTCCCGATTTCACCGCCATCCACTGGCGCTGTTACCGCAAAGGCGTCGCCTCGCGCGGCCTCGGCGGGGCGCTGGCGCGGGTGCGGGCGCGGCGGATTCAGGCGCGGTACAACGCCTCCATCCCCTTTAAAAGCGGCATTACACCCTTTGTCACGCCGCACGAGCTGTCCGGGATCTTCATCTCCAAGGGGGCGGTGATCGGCGAGGGCTGCACCATTTTTCAGCAGGTGACGATCGGTTCCAACACCCTCGAGGGCAGCCGCCGCTACGGCGCGCCGACCATCGGCCGCAACGTCTACATCGGCGCAGGGGCCAAGATCATCGGCCGGGTGACGATCGGAGACAACGCCAGAATCGGCGCCGGCTGTGTCGTCACCGAGGACATTCCCGCCGGGGCGACGGTGGTGCTGCCCAAGCCCCGCGTCATCCTGCGCGACGATCTGCCGGACAACACCTTTCATCCGTACCCCGATTGAGGCGCTTTCTGTCCTCAGTACAAATGCAACAATACAGCCTTTTTGCGAAAGAAAAGAGACGCCCGCGAACCCCGTGAGCGTCTCTTTCCTTTTGTCTTAACACTTTATTTCCGGTGGCGCAGCGCCCACACCTTGAGCACGCCGGCCACGGTCTTGCCATCGTCAATCTCGCCGCTTAAAATGCGGTCCACCAGCTCGGCGAGGGGCATCCGGAAGACGGAGAGGAACTCGTCCTCGTCAAGCTGTCCCTGCCCGAAGGACAGTTCCTCGGCCAGATAGAGGTAGATGCGCTGGTCGGAGAAGCCGGGGCTGGAGAGGGTGCTGCCGAGGCTGGTGAAGCGGCCGGCGACGGCGCCGGTCTCCTCCCACAGCTCGCGGATGCCGCACTCGCCGGGGTCCTCGCCGCGCCCCAGGGTGCCGGCGGGGATCTCGATCAGCTCGGCGCCGATCGGGTAGCGGTACTGGCGGACGAGCAGCACATTGTCCTCCTTATCGAGGGCGACGATGCCGACGCCGCCGACGTGGGAGACCACCTCGCGGGTGGTGGTGTGGCCGCCGACAAGCTCGACGGTGTCGCGCCGGACATCGATGATGCGGCCCTTGAAGATGGGCTCGGTGGCGGTGCGGCGCTCAAAAAACTCGGCGGATTCGCCCTTGCGGACTTCGATATCGCTCATGGGATGCCCTCCTGTTCTGCACGGGTGGATTTTGGATTTTGTCAATACCGATATCATACCGCAAAACGGCGGGGGATGCAAGGGGGACGGCTCAGATCCAGCCGAAGAGGTGAAAGAGGAGGGCGAGGGCCGCCATGGTGGCGATGTGGTACAGCATCAGCTTGCGGGTGGAGGCGGTGAATTTTTTCTGCAGACGGCGTTCCCCGAGGTCGGTGACGCGGGCGATGGAGAAGCCGTCCGCCGTCGGGCGGAAATCGTCCACCATCTGCAGGTCGGCGAGGCCCTGCAGCAGGGCCTGCAGCTCCTCCGGCGGACGGTGGAGGGAGGGGTGGGCGCGGGCGAGGTCCTCCCAGGCGGCGAAGCGTTTGGTTTCGGGACGGTGGCAGAAGCGCAGGGCGCTGCCCAGTGCCTCCTCCAGCTGCGCTTCGGGGAGACGCAGGAAGATCGGGTGCATGGGACCGCTCCTTTCCGTATCCTTTTTTATCCTGTTTGGATTCTTTTGACGGGGCCTTCCTTGGGATCGGTGCGGGGGCTTCCCTGGGCATCGGTGACGGCGGCCTTCCCGGGGATTGGCGACGGCGGCCTTCCCGGGGATCGGCGACGGCGGCCTCCTTGGGCATCGGTGACCGCGGCCTTCCCGGGGATCGGCGACGGGGTCTTTCCGGGGGTCGGCGACAGGGTCTTACCGTGGATCGGCGACGGCGCGGCGGCTCCCGTTTCCTCCGCTACATTCCAAGCGCCTTTTTCAGCAGCAGGAAGAAGAGGCCCCAAAGCAGGGCGAGGCCGTGGACACCGGCGCTGCCGCCCGCCCGCAGGATGCCAAGCTGGGTGAGGCCGCTCGTGCGAAAGGCGGTGTCGGTTTCGCGGTAGTCCTCCAGCATCCAGCCGGCGGCCAGCAGGCGGACGGCGGCGCGGAGGCGGTCGGGGGGATGGTCGGCGAGGGAGGGGTGAAGGGATAGCTCGGAGAAGGGGATCCAGCGTCTGCGGTTTGGCTTTTGGGCGCAGTAGAGGAGGAGGTCGGGGAGGAGGGTGTGGGGGTCGAAGGGGCGCGGCTGCGGCGTGGATGTCATCCTTGTCACTCCGATCGTCAGATGGTGGGGGTGGTTTGTTAGTATTATAACAAATATCTATATATGTATCAATATATGCAATATACAAAATGTCTTCCCGGGGTTTGTGCATCGTTCCCATGACGTAGAAAATTTTCGGTGGATTCTATGGAGATTTAACAATTTTGTTTTATTTGTGTGTTTTTTATGGGATGCGTAAAAGATTGCGCCGATCTTCGGATTTTCGTTTTGTTGTTCAAGCGTCTCCCGGGGGGCCGCCTGCAGGGACGCCGCCTGCAGGGCAACCGCAGGCTTTCCCATCCCGCCGCGCCCATACCAGCGCAGAAGGGCAGGCCTGT
>JAFQKL010000076.1 GCA_017396965.1 Clostridia bacterium | reverse complement strand
GAAGAAGCGCAGCCTCCCGCCCCTGCAAGGCTTTCCCGGATCAAAAGGAAAGGGAGCGGTGCCACCGAATTTGCCGAGACTGCTGCCGGTGGTAAGGCTTCCCGAATCAAAAAAAGGAGCAGCACCGCAGCGCCGCTCCTTTCAGATCTAATTTCACAAGGGAACCACTTCCCAACGGTCGGCCCCACTTTCACAAGAGAACCGTTACCCAACGACCGGCCCCAATTCCTCAGAACAGCCGTTCCCCGACGATCAGCCCCAGCCCCCCAGACCCCCCTTCCCGGGAGCCGCCTCACTCCCCCGCCACCTGCCCCGGCTGCACCCGCTCGATCCCGCGCAGCGGCGCCGCTGCCGTCGGTTCAAGCAGGGCGCGGACCGCGCTGTCGGGGCAGACAATCTCCCCTTGTGCGTAATAGAGCGGAATCAGCGGCATCTCGCTGTCCAGCGCCGCCACCAGCAGGGTGCCGGCCTGGGGCAGCTCCTCCCCGGAGGCGGTGCGCACCCCTTCGAGGGCGCTGTCGATCACCGGCGAGGAGTAGCCGCCGTAGTTGAGGGCGCCGCCGCTGCCCACCAGCGGGGTGAGGTCCATGTCCGGCGTCAGCCGCACCTCGCCGAGGTAGAGGTCGAAGCCCCCCTGCGTCACCTGCGCCAGATACTGCTCCTGGGGCAGCTCCTGCAGCGTCACCTCATAGCCGATGGCGCGCAGCTGGTTGGCCACCGAGGCCGCCAGCGCCGCGCGTTCGCCGCTCGCGCTGCTGCACAGCAGACGCAGCGACAGCCGGCGTTCGCCGCGCTGACCGGCGTTTTTCAGCCGCACGCCGTCCTCCCCCACCGTGTCGTACCCCTCCTGCGCCAGCACGGCGGCGGCATAGGAGAGATCGTGGCCGCGGGAGACGGCGGCATCGTCGTACAGCGCCCAGCGCGAGCAGAGGGGGGAGAGGGCGACAAAGCCGCCGAGGGAGATGTTGTCGTCAATCAGCGTCGGCCGCGAGAGGGCGGCGGAGAGGGCGCGGCGCAGCCCTGCCGTGGAGAGGGCGGCGCAGCCGGGGTTGACGCCGAGGTAGACCAGGCTGTTGGAGACATAGCGCAGCCCGCCGGGGGAGGACTTGCCGCCGAAGGCGGTGGTCAGCGTCACCTCGCCCGTCGAGAGGGCGAAGGCGGCGGCCTCGCTGTCCGGCGCGTCCACCAGTGAGATCTCGGTGAGGGCGACTTCGCCCAGCGGCCAGCCGGCGTTGGCGATCAGCCGGTCGCCCGAGGCGCTGAGGATATATTTTCCGCTGCCCCGGGGCAGTGCCGCGTCCGCCGACGGCTCCTCATCCTCGCCGGGGGCCTTGAGGATGGGGATCTCCAGCAGCGAGGCAAAGAGGCTGTTGGGGGCAAGCAGCGTCAGCCGCACGGTGCGCCCGTCGATGGCCTCCATTGAGGCGACGTTTTTGAGGCGGGCGTCGAAGTTGGTGCCGCCCAGCTGGATGCGGCCCAGGGTGTAGAGCAGATCGGTCGACGTCAGCGGGCTGCCGTCCGAAAAGCGCAGGTTTTCCTTGAGACGGATGGTGACGACAAGGTCGCGCACCGTCACCGACTCGGCCAGCGCCGGGACGGGGGTGAGGCTCTCGTCCAGCGTCACCAGCGGGTCATAGAGCAGGGTGGACAGCTCCAGATTGACGCGGCTGGTGGTGGAAAGCGGGTCGAGTGAGGCGTTTTTGACGTAGGGGAGGGCGATCAGGTCAGGATACTGCGCCGCCGGGGCCTCCCCCTGCTCGGGCTGGGGCGCGTCGGTCGGCTGCTGCTCGCGGCAGGCGGCGCAGGTGAGCAGCAGCAGCGCCAGCAGCGCCGTCATCCACCGCCTCACAGCGCCTCCCTCCGGCCGATCAGCGCCATCAGCACGCCGCGCTCCTGCTTGTGGACGCGGTGGGAGAAGTAACGCTGCGGCTGTTCAAAGCAGCATTCGCCGAGGCAGGTGATGTTCTCCTCCCGCAGCCCGCAGGCGAGGGCGGTGACCTCCACCGCCCGCCAGAGGTCGATGTGCGGCTTGTCAAAGCCCTCCAGCACCAGCTCGGGGTGGTGGGGAAAGGCGGCGCGAAACAGCTCCGCCACCTCTTCCCCCACCTCAAAGCAGCGTGGACAGATCGAAGGGCCGATCGCCATCAGCAGCCGGGCGGGGTCGCCGGCCAGCTCCTCCGTCAGCAGGGCGACGGCGTGCTTCAAAATCCCCTGCAGCGTGCCGCGCCAGCCCGAGTGGACGGCGGCGACGGCGCCGGTGTCCGGCGCGTAGAGCAGCAGGGGGATGCAGTCGGCATAGTAGCAGACGGGGTAGATGCCGGCCTCCCCGGTCACCACCCCGTCGGCGTCCTGCAGCGGCTGGCCGGTGAAGGGGTTGGCGACGCCGTCACGCGGGGCGAGGAGGACGCGGTCGGAATGGACCTGCCGCACCGCGGCGATGCCGGCGGGGTCGGCGCCGACGAGGGAGGCGAGGATGCGGTAGTTCTCGGTGACGTCGCCCGGGTCGTCTCCCCGGGAGAAGCCGAAGTTAAAGGCGGCGCAGGCCCCCTTGCTGACCCCGCCCGCCCGGGTGGGGAAGACGGCGGTCAGCCCCGGCTGCCGCAGGAAGTCGGGGGTGGTCAGCAGCGGGATGCCGTTTCGCACCACCGTGACCTTTTCAAATTTCATCTGTGAGACACCTCCGGAATGCCCCCTGCAGGGGGCGCCGCCGCAGCGGCGAAATCTCCTCCGCACAGCACTGGAATTTCGCGGGAGGATTGTTTTTTTGAAGCCGTACCCTTGACACGAGGGGCGGGGAAAACGCAGGGGTCAAGCGGCCGGAGAGGGCACTCCCCGCCCCACAATGGGAAGACGGGAGAAGCCACTCCCGTGCTTCGCCCCATGTCTGCATCACAGCAGGCACCGGTGGTCTGGGAGTATTCTTTGAGACAGCGCGCTGCGGTCGCCTCTCCAAAATGCGTCCGCAGCGTTCAACAGGCCGACAAAGCCCTGTGAAGGAAGCGTTGTTGCGGCAACCTGCCGTGTCGACAGCAAAGAGAACGGCAGGCCCAAAGGCAGAGCCAAAATCAGAAACCGCTACCGCACCCGCACCCGCTCGATCGCGCGGGCCTTCCCGTCGGCCCCCACCTCGATCACCGCGCCGCACAGCTCCACCGGGCCGGCCCCCGGCTTGAGGCGGACGTG
>JAFQKL010000075.1 GCA_017396965.1 Clostridia bacterium | reverse complement strand
AGCTGCCTCTGAGGTTGAGGGGATCTTCCTCCTGATTTCTGAGGGCGGTGACGGCGCTCTCGGCGATCTCCATCCCCAGCTGCTTTAACTCCTCCTCCTCAAAGGTGAGCTGTTCGCGCATATCGGCGGAATAGTAGCTGATATAGTCTCCGTTCCCGTCGATGCGAATCGGCCCCGATTCGTAGTAGGTGCTGGACAGCTCATTGAACTGGAAGCCCACGCGGGTGAGCTTGTCGGGGTCGGGCAGGCGGCTGTCAAAGCCGATCCAGTCGAACCAGAGGGCGGAGATGCCAAGGGCGAAGACGCAGGTGAAGACGCCGAGTCCCTTCCAGCCCCGCGCGGCGGCGCGCAGGTCGAAGTCGAAGATCACCTGCAGGAAGATGTGGGCGAAGACGATGCCGGCCGCGTAGCCGAACACCATCCAGGCGGTGCTGTTGCCCGCCGCCTCAAAGAAGAGGCCAAAGAGCAGCGAGGCGATCATCACCAGCGGATACTTGATGAAGGGACGGGTCACCCGGAAGGCAAGCGCCTTGCCCGCCGCCTCGGAGGGTCTGCGCAGGCAGGCAAAGAGGGCGAGGCCGGTGAACAGCGCCGTCAGGGCGATCCACCAGAGGGGGTGGGCGTTGTCGAAGCTGTTGCCGGCGTCGTACATGAAGTCAGCCACCGGGGAGGTGAGGCGGAAGAGGGTTTCGATGAAGTCGGCACTCTCGAAATAGGTCTCAAAATAGCGGTCGCAGAGCAGCTGCGAGAGGCCGATGAGAACGGGCGGGTAGATGAGGAAGGTCAGCGCCCCGCAGAGGGAGACGAGGATGTGTCCGCACAGCATCGCCGCCAGCACCGAGAGGGCGTAGCAGGCGAGGAAGAGCAGCACGGTGCGGCTGAAAAACCGTCCCATCAGCGCCATGTCAAACACCGCAAAATGCCCCGAGAGGCCGACAATCGCCAGCATGATGCCCAGCATCACGGCATAGGGCAGCAGGAAGGAGAGGGCGCCGTACAGCCAGGAGGTGGTAAACAGGGACTGGCGGGTACGGGGCAGGCTGTGGTAGAAGTCCACCTGACGGCGGTTGTTGAGATAGTTGAAGGCAATCAGCCCGGTGAGGATGGCGGCGGGGATGGCGAGCAGCATCACGGCGATGCCGGTCTGCTCGATCAGATCGGTCATGCGGTTGGTGAAATAGCGCAGCACATAGGCGGCATCGTTGCCGGCCTTGAGCAGCTCCGCCTCGGTCTGCAGGTTGGAGATGGTGAGCGCCGCCACCACCGGCAGCATGAAGAAGAGCGCCGCCGCAATCAGTCCCGGCATCCAGAGACCGCGCTTGAAGCGGCCGCGCAGATCGGTGAGGTTAAAAGATGAGTTTCTTGATGTCATAACCGGCCACCTCCGTTTCGTTGATAAAGATCTCCTCCAAAGAGAGGGGGAGCAGCTCCATAAAAAGCGGCTGGGCGGCGGAGACCGTCGCCTGAATCTGTTCGGCCTCGCCGCGCACCGTCATGGTGACGAGGCTCCCGCGCGGCTCGAAGCGCAGGATGTCGAGGGCGGGGAACTGCTCTTTTGTGACGGGGGACGAGAACGCCGCCTGCAGCTTGTGCATTCCGAGCATCATGTCGGAGAGGTCTCTTGAGAAGAGGATGCCGCCCTTGTGCAGCAGGCCGACGTGGTCGCAGATGTCCTCCAGCTCTCTCAAGTTGTGGGAGGCGACGATGGGGGTCATGCCGCGGTCGGCGATGTCGGCGGCGAAGAGGCTTTTCACCGCCTGGCGGGCGACCGGGTCGAGGCCGTCGAAGGTCTCGTCGGCAAAGATGTAGTCGGCCATCGAGGAGACGGCGGCGATCACCGAGAGCTGCTTCTTCATGCCCTTGGAAAAGCCCGACACCTTGCGGCGGGGCGGCAGGGAGAAGCCGTCCAGCAGCTTCTTGAAGCGGGTTTCGTCGAAGCGGGGGTAGATCGTCTTGTAGAACTCCAGCATCGACTGGGGGGTGGAGTTCTGGAAGAAATACTGCTCATCGCTGATGAAGAAGCAGCGCTCCTTGACGGCGGTGTTCTCGTAGACCGGCTGCCCGTCGAGCAGGATCTCCCCCTCGTCCGGCTTTAAGATGCCGGAGAGCATCCGCAGCAGGGTGGACTTGCCCGAGCCGTTGGAGCCGATCAGACCGAAGACGGCGCCCTGCTGGATCTCGGCCGTCACATGGTCAACAGCCAGGGTATCGTCAAATCGTTTGGTGACATTGCTCACTGAGATCATTTTGAATCCTCCTCTCCAGAGAGCAGCGGCTGAGCTGCCGCCGGTGTTGCGGTGTCCTCCCCGCCCAGCTCGCCGAGCGCCTGCCGCAGACGGTCCGGCGTCAGCCCCGACTGCAGCGCCCGGCGGGCGGCGGCCTTGAAGTCCTCCAGCAGCCGCTCCTGATGGCTGCGCTGCAGGAGGGAGGCGTCCTGCGAGACGAACTTGCCTCTGCCCTTGACGCTGTAGATGATCCCATCCCGCTCCAGCTCCGAATAGGCGCGCTGCACGGTGTTTGGATTGATGGACAGCTCCGATGAGAGCTGCCGCACCGAGGGCAGCTGACTGCCTGGCGGCAGCATCCCGCCCGCCGCCAGCGCTTTGATGCGGTCGACCAGCTGCTCATAGATCGAGCGGCGGTCCTTGTAATCAATGGTGATCAAGGCCCTTCCTCCTTTCCCTTGTGTGCTTAGTGTATTAGGCGTGTTAGGTGTATTAGTAGTATTAGTACAGTTGGAGTATAGCAGAGGGCGGGGGTGTTGTCAAGGGGGGGAGGGGATTTTTTCTTGTCAACCGGTGCTTCTTGTGTTTGCCAAGGGATTGTGATACAATGAGAACCACGAAAGGCATCGTCCTGCCGAACACAAATTTGACCGGGAGCTGGAGGACGGACTGGGGAAATCCCTGGATCTGCTGACCACCGGCAGTCTCGATCCGGCGTTTTTGCAAAAGATCGCAGAGGAGGAGGTTTTGCTCTATGACGGTTGCTGACCGTGACAGGCAGTTGCTTGGGAACATCGCGAAATACTGCCGGGAAATTGAGCACGCACATTCTGAATACGGCGGCAACTACCAAGTGTTTTGTTCAAACCCCACCTATCGCAACGCGGTTGCCATGTGTCTGATGCAGATCGGCGAGCTGGCCGGGAGGCTGTCGGACGAGTTTCGTGCCGCAAACACTGGGATCCCCTGGCGGGCAATCCGTGGCATGAGGAACGTCGTGGCACATGAGTATGGCGGTCTCGACATTGAAATGCTGTGGGAGACGGCGGGAACTGATACACAGGAACTCCTCGCCTTTTGCCTCAACTTCATCCGCAAGCCCTGACATCACAAAAACGGCACACCGCCCCTCGCAGGGCCGTGTGCCGTTTTTTTCTTATGTATAACTGTATGCTTCGCGCCGATCGCGACCTTATTTCTCACACTCAAACGCCACCAGCAGCCCGCCGCGCTCGGCGTAGAAGCTGCACAGCATCCCGGTCGGGTTGATGTCCACCCGGACACCGGGGTACTTCTCGAGGATCGCCTCTTTCATCCGCTCGGCGAGGGCTGAATTGTCGCAGTGGGTGAGGCGGACCTTGCCGCCCTTGTAGCCGCGGTTTTGCAGCTGCTTCATCAGCTCGGGGATCACCCGCTTCTCCCCTCTGGCGGTGCCCATCGGCGTAATCGTCCCCTCCTTGCCGGGGGCAAAGGCGGTGGCGATCAGGCGGATGCTGAGGACGCCGGCGAGCTTGGCCACCGCCACCGGCACCCGGCCGTTGTT
>JAFQKL010000074.1 GCA_017396965.1 Clostridia bacterium | reverse complement strand
CGGCGCCCTTGACATCCGGTCCCGCGCCCAGGATAAGGTAGAAAACCGGCAAGGCGGTTTTCTTTGAATTTTTGTATTTGAATTTTGCACAGGGGTTTTTCGACGTCCTAAAGCCGCGTCTTCAAAAAAGGCGCGGCTCAGTGTGGCAAAAAAGCTCAAAACACGTTGCGGATGACGGCCGGGAGAACAACCCGAAGCCTCCCCGGGGCGCACAGAGCAGCGGGATCTGCAGCTCTCTGTCCGGCCCTTCTGTCCCGGGGTTCGGGATGCCGGGATCGGGATTCGGATTCGGGGTTCGGGGCGGGCGGCGGCTTGTCCCTCTTGGATGCCGGATACCGGGGGCCGGGGTTTTTGTCCTCCGGGGAGAGACTGCTCCAGCGTCACATGGGGGAGGGACTACTCCAGCGTCACATAGGGCAGGGCCTCCGCCAGCTCCTCCTCGGTGGCGATGCAGCAGAGGTAGTGGAGCGCGTCGCCGTAGCCGAGGTTGGCGGTGACGGTGAACTGGGCGCGCTTGAGCGACGTCTCCTTGACGATCTGGTCGCGCAGGGTGGTCATCGACTTGGTGGTGGAGCCGGAGGAGATCACCAGCAGACGGGCGCCCTCCTCGTCGAGAGACTGCATCAGCTCCACCGCCTCCACCGTCTCCACCTGTCCGCCGAGGGCGTACACGGTCTTGCGGCCGTCGCCCATGTCGAGGACGTTGAAGTGGATGGGGCAGCTTTCGATCTGCTGCTTCATCTCCGCCGGGGCGACGTTTTCCAGCAGCAGCGGCAGGGCCTGGATGGAGGAGCCGCGGGCGCCGATGTCGGCGTGGGCGGGAATGTCGAAGGCGGCGGCGGTGCGGCGCAGGGCGGTGATGGTGGTCTCGGGGCCGGTGAGGTAGACGAGGTGTTCATCGCTGTAGTCCGCCACCACCCCGGCGCGGACGCCGAACTTGTCGGCCAGGCTGAGGAACTGGCGGCCGCTGATGTACTGCAGGGTGAGCGGCTCCAAAATCAGCTCGGAGCGGCCGTCCACCGTGAGGAAGTTCTGCTCCAGGTCGAGCGCCTCCACCAGCAGCAACAGGTGGGCGAGGTGCCTGGGGGTGGCGGAGATGGCGGTGGTGCCGCCCTCCTGCTCGGGGGGCGTGATGTAGGCATATTCAATGCCCTGCACCTCGGCAAGGGCGGCAAGCTCTTCCGCCTGCAGATGGTGCAGCCGCTTTTGCACCACCACCTCTGTATAAAGGAAGGTATTGGTGACGAGGTTCTTGGGGCCGACGACGATCACGTCGCCATCCAGCAGATAGGTGAGGTCGCTGTCGGCGGCGGCCAGCGTCAGCTCCAGGGCCTTCATGGGGGTGACGACGTTGGCGTACACCGTGACCCGCAGCGGTTCGCCGAAGTAGAGGACGTGGCGGCCCTCCACCTTGCCGATGCGGGCGATCAGCTCGCGGATGTCCACATTCCGATAGTCGAGGGAGAGGAAGCTGTCCACCTCCGGGTCGAGGCGGATGACGGCTTCAGAGAGGAAGGCGGTGGAGCCGAGCAGGTCCTCGGTGCCGAGGCTGCGCTCGTCCTCCGTCGGCGTGTAGGCATTGTGCTGCACCAGCTGGGCGGCGGTGAGGGGGGCGAGGCTGGGGTAGTCGGCGTAGGCGGCAGAGGGGGTTTCGGTGGGATCGGGGGCGGGGTCGGCGGTTTCTTCGACGGGTTCTTCGGCGGCCTCCTCCGTGGGGTTGGCGAGGGCGGGCAGGGGGAGCAGAGTCAGCAGCAGCAGGGCGATCGGTTTCATGTTGTCACTCCTCGTGGGTCAGATCGAGCAGATTGTCGGTCATGGTCAGGGTCACCCGGTCGCTTCCTTTTTTGAGGGTGACGCCTTCGGCGGTGATGGCGGTGATCTGGTAGTCGCCGATGTAGTCATCCTCCACCAGGGTGGCGGAGAGGCCGTCGACGCTGAAGGTGGCATAGGACTCGCCCTCCTGCAGGAGGAAGAGCCCGTCCAGCCGGATGGTGGCGACGTGCTCCGGCAGGAGGGGGGCTTTGGTATAGCTCTCCAGCAGCTGGGCCTGGCCGCTTTCCACAATGAGGGCGGAGCCGCTCTGCCCGTGCTCGAGCAGGGCTTCGGGGTCGCGGATGAGGGCGGTCACAAGCACGATCAGCGTGGCTGCCAGAATGAGCAGAAAGACCGAGACGGCCAGCTGCGCCTTGGTCTTGGGGTGGCGGATGGTGCGGAAAAAGCCGTTTTTGCTCGACATGGGGGCCTCCGTTTGGTGGATGTTGGTGGGGGAGTTGTCGTACCTTATATTTTAATGGAGGAGATTGGTGGTTGTCAACTGTTATGGGGTGGAAAGTTTGTGAACGGGGGGTG
>JAFQKL010000073.1 GCA_017396965.1 Clostridia bacterium | reverse complement strand
CCTTGCGGGAGACGGATTTTTGTAAAATCTCCACCCTTGAACCCTTGACAGACCTGACTTTTCGCGTCTGCTCGGGTGCTTTGCGGTGGGCAAGGCTGTGCCCGCATGGACGGGGTCTGTGCGTTGGTGTGGACGCTGCGGGGCGGCGAAGCCTGCGCAGACTCCCTCAGTCGGCTCCGCCGACAGCTCCCTCGGAGAGGGAGCCGGAGGGTGCGGCGGGCGGGCTTAGCGTGTTGTTCTGGATGCGGTGCGGCGGGTAGGGCAAGATCCGCATGGGCTGGCTGAGCGGGTTGATTCATATGCAGCGCGACAGGCGGGGAGACTCCCCCCTTGGTCGGCGTCGCTCATCGGTTCAGACGCGATGCGACGGGGAACAAGCGGCAAAAGGCCCACGTCTCCACAAATCCTATGCCCCCACAAAATCCCTACTCCCCCGCAAACGCCCCCAACCCGAAATGCCGCTCCAGCGCCGTGAGCGCCTCCTCGATGCGGCTGTCCTCGCGGCGATGCCAGACGAAAAAGCCGCTCTCCTCAAACCGTCGGCAGGCCTCCTCGCTGTTGATGCGCATCAGACACTGGCGGTAGTTCTCCATCGCCGCCTCGGGGTCGGGGCAGGCCATCAGCTCGCGGTAGAGCATCTGCTTCTCGGCGTCCTCCCGCTCAAAAAAGCGGTCCACCGACATTTTGGGCGGCGCCAGCATCACCGCCACCTGCCGCGGCGCGGCGATCTCGCGCAGGATCTCCAAGGAGAGGTTGGTGTCCACAAACACCGGCCGCCCCTCCGCCGCCTTCTGCAGCAGAATGGCCAGCTCGAACTCCGCCGTCTCCTCCGAGCAGCCGGCGATCCAGGCGGCATACTCCTCCGGGCTGCGGGTGACGAACTCCCGCCAGCCGGACATCGTCTCAAAATACCCCAGACACGGCCACACCGCTGGCTCCACCAGGTGGTGCAGCGCCTCAGTGTAGTTCTCCCCGCAGCAGATGCCCCCGTGCCGCTCCGCCAGCAGCCGCACGGCGGTGGACTTGCCGGCGTAGGCGGTACCGGTAATAAAATGACAGTTGCGCAGCAGATGGCGGAGAATGCGATGGTCAATCGAATGCTTCATGGCAATTCCTCCCTGTTCATCTTCTTCTGTTTTAATAACGGGATCAAAGCACGGCGCAAGCAGACGCGGCGCGCCGCACGGACGGACAAAAAGGGGGTGCAGCCAAAACCGCACCCCCTCGTGAACGCGCAGGATGGATGAGCGGAACCACCTCCGGCCAGCAGCGCCGGGCGACACCCGTCGCCAACGGACTGCCCGGCGGTCAGCCACGCCCGCCTCTCTGAGACGGGCCGAATCCGCCGGATGCCGTCAGCGCCCATCCGGCGCGGCTACCCCGGGCAGACGGCGTGGCTGCCCCGGGTGGATGACGCAGTTCCCCCGAGCGGGCGGCGCGGTTCCCCCGGGCAGACGGCGCGGTTACCCCGGGCAGACGCGGCGTTACCCCGTCAGCCCTGCCCCAGCACCTTCGGCAGCTGGCTCTCTGCCCCGTACCGCTGCTTGAGGCCGAAGTAGTCGGCCACCGTCGCCGCCACCGCCGTGTAGGCGGGCAGCGTTCCCAGCGGCACGCCAGCCTTGTTCCGCTTGCTGTAGATCAGCAGCGGCACATACTCGCGGGAGTGGTCGGTGGAGGGAGTGGTGGGGTCGCAGCCGTGGTCGGCGGTGAGGATCAGCAGATCATCGTCGCGCAGGGCATCGAGCAGGGCGGGCAGCTGGGCGTCGAAGGCCTCCAGCGCCGCGCCGTAGCCGGCGGGGTCGTTGCGGTGGCCGTACTGCGAGTCGAAGTCGACAAGGTTGACAAAGAGAAAGCCCTGATCCAGCTCCTTCAGGAAGCGGAAGGTCGCCTCCATACAGGCGGGATTGCCGGCGGCGTGGTCGCTGTGCGAGAGGCCGCGCAGGGCGAAGATATCCTCAATCTTGCCGACACCGGCGGTGGGGATGCCGGCGGCGGTCAGGTCGTCCAGCACCGTCGGCCCGATCGGCTCCAGCGAGAAGTCGCGCCGGTTGCCGGTGCGCACAAACTGGCCCGGCTCGCCGACGAAGGGGCGGGCGATCACCCGGCCCACCGCGTGCTCCCCCTGCAGAATGGCGCGGGCCTTGCGGCAGATCTCGTAAAGCTCCGCAGGCGGCACCACGTCCTCGTGGGCGGCGATCTGGAAGACGCTGTCCGCCGAGGTATAGACAATCAGATCCCCCGTCTGCATATGCTGCTCGCCCAGCTCCTCAATGATGGCGGTGCCGCTGGCGGGGCGGTTGCAGAGCACGCCGCGTCCCACCGCGGCCCGGAAGGCGTCGATCACCTCGGGCGGGAAGCCTTCGGGATAGGTGGGGAAGGGGCGCTCCAGCGTCAGCCCGGCCAGCTCCCAGTGGCCGGTGGTGGTGTCCTTGCCGGCGGAGAACT
>JAFQKL010000072.1 GCA_017396965.1 Clostridia bacterium | reverse complement strand
CGACGGCACAGCCTGCCGCCCGCCTGGCCCCGCCCCTCTCCGTCACAGCCCCGGCATCCCCGCCACCCGCTGTCCCGGCGCCCGTTCAGGGCAGGGCAGGGGAGCCCGCGCTGTCTCGGCAACCCGCCGTCTCCCCGGAGGTAGCTGCCCTCCGCACGGCGCCGGAACCGGCAGAAGATCGTCTCAAAATCCCCTCTGACCCCGTCCCCTTCGGCCCCGTGGTCAGAGATCTCAAACACAGCGGCAGCCGTCCGATCACCAGTCTGACCGCTCCGCCCCCCATCACCGCAGGAACCCCGGCTGATCTGCCCCTCCTCCGTCCGGAGCAGCTCGCCCACCCGGAGGCGCTCGCCGCCTACGGCTATCGGCCAATGACACTGGAGCACGGCGAATCCGCCTCAACCGCTCCGTCCGCCCCCGGTCAAAGCCCCTTCGGTCACCCCATCCCTGAGGGCGACAGCGCGCGGCGTCTCGCCCAGGCCCTCGAATCCGCGGCCCACCGCGCCGAGCGCAGCCTGATGCAGCGTAAGGGCGCGACCAGCGGCAGTCGGGCGGCCTCCCGTCCGGCAGAGCAAAGCGCCCCCGCCGCCCCGAGCGCCCCTCCATCCGCCTTGGCTGACACCGGGCCGCAGTCCCGTGAAACACCCGGACAGGAGCGGACGCAGCCCGCCTCCCTGCCTGCCCGTCCGCAGCCGTCTGCAGATACCCTCCAAACGGCACCCCCCCTCGGGGAGCCGACGGGCCCTTCCCGGACAACACCCCCCGCCCTCCCCCCATCCGCAGACCGCCCGGCCGCACAATCCCCCCGCCCCGGCCTCCTGCGCGATCTGGAACGGATTGCGGTTCACACATACGCAGCCGAACCGGCGGTCGCGGAGATCCAAACCGCACTCACCCCGCCGACCGAGGCAGGGCCGTTCGCGGATCTCTCCGCCCGCCCACCGCTGTCGCTGGAATACCTTCAGGACACCGCCGCCGGTGAGGCATCCCTCCCCGCGGCATCTGCGGCGCTCTCCCCCCAAGTCCTGCAAAAATGGATGGACACCCCCGGCCTGCGCCTGCTCGGCAAAAACATCGCCGTCCTCGCCGCTCAAAGCCTCCGCCCCGGCCCCGCCCCGCAGCGCAGCAGCCGACCGACCCCCACCGCTCCCGTCCGCGCCCCTCAGAGAGCGACAACCGCCCCGGGTGAAGCAGGCAGCACCGCGCTCCGCAGCGCCGCCACCCACCCGGCTGTCCGAGGCAGCACCCCCTCTGTGCCGTCCCCCGCGTCTCATACGGGCCGGGCCGCCGCGCAGACGGGCCGCGCCGCGCCGATCCTCCCCCCTATGACCGCCTCCCTTGCAGCCCCCCGCACCGGCGGTCACCGGCCCGGCGCCATTTCCCCCGGCGCCCCCGCCCCCATTCTCCCGGGCCTTCCGGGATCCACCATCCCCCTCTTTGAGGCCGAAGCCTGGGCCAACGCCGACCGTCTGCCGCTCGAGCTGACCCATATGTCTCCCTCCCTGCAGCAGAACGCAGCCGTCCCCCTGCCGGGACAGCCGCCCCGCCAAAACCCGGCCGCGCTGCAGGAGACCCTGATCCGGCAGGTCGAGCGCAGCCTCTCCACCGCCTCCCCCGCGGTTCAGACCTCACTCCGGGAGTGGATGGCATCGGAGCCGCTCACCTACCGCCAAAGTCAATCCGCCGCTCCGTCCCCCGCCGCCGCCCCCCAACCCGGACGCCGCGGCCAGTTCCTCCGATCCATCCTGTCCCGCCCCATCCCCACCGCCCTGCGCCGCATGGGCACCGTCCCCCGTGGACGGCACGCCGCCGCCCCCGGCACAGCGCCGCAGAGCAGCGCGGCGCAGGAGGCGCTTGGTGCCTATTCCGCGCTGTCGATGGAATACGGCGGCCCGCTGGCCGCCATGGCCCGTGAGCTGTGGCAGACGGCGCAGCGCGGTCCCGCCCCCGCCGCCCCCATGGGCCTGCAGACGGCCGCCGCCCGCGCCATCGAGGAAAAGGGCGCCCCGGAGCCGATGCAGACCCTCGACCTCATGACCGGGCCGCAGATCGAGCAGCAGCAGATCGTCTGGCAAAACCCCTATCTGCGCTCCGCCCCCACCGAGATGTCCTACCACAGGAAAAACGACCCGCAAAAACCCCAGCCCGCCCAGCCCACCCAACCCCAGCTGCGCATGAGCGACGCCGAGCTGCGCCGCGCGGCCGACAAGGTGTTTAAGCTGGTGCAGGAAAAGATCATCGCAGAGCGGCGCAGAATCGGCCGCTTTTAAGGAGGCGAGAAGATGTTTGTCGGACTGAGTAACCTCAATATGCTGGTGCCGGTGACCAAGATGAAGATCACCAACAAGTCCAAAGGCACCTCCTTCCATGTGCTGTACAACCCCGAGACCTACGTCCTTGAGCGCAGCACCAAATACAGCGAGACCGCCGGCCTCGCCTCCAACGCGCCCAGCATCCAGTTTATCTACGGCACCGTCGAAACCCTGCAGATGCAGCTCTTTTTTGACACCTTCACCGCCGGCGCCGAAGTGGGCGGCAGCATCGCCGACTCGCTCAAGTTCACCGCCAACAGCCTGCTCCCCTCGGTCGGCAAGCAGCTCGACGTGCGCGAATACACCAGCAAGGTCTACGACCTCATGCTCATCGAGCCGAGCAAGCACGTCCCGCCGCTGTTAAAGCTCGAGTGGTCGTCGCTGCAGTTTGAAGGGCACCTCGTGTCCTGCACCCAGAATTTCACCCAGTTCAACGAAAAGGGAATGCCAGTGCGCGCCACGCTGGACTGCGTCTTCAAGCAGTATCTCAACCCCAGCAAGGTCGCCGAGATGCGGCCCCTCGGCTCGCCGGACACCGCCAAGTACCGCACCATCCGCCAGGGCGATGCCCTCTGGGCCTTCGCCGCCCGCGAGTACGGACAGAGCGGAATGTGGCGAGAGATCGCCGCCGCCAACCACATCGCCAACCCCCGCCTGCTGGACAGCGGGGACACCATCGAGATCCCCGCCCTCTGACGGGCGCGGGACCGGGAGAGGAGAGAGCCCATGGCCGGCTACGACAAAAGCGGTTCCTATGATTTCAAAGCCCTGGAGAAGAAGTACGGCAATTTCCTCTCCCCCACCTTCAAGATCAGAGTCGGCAGCTTCCGGCTGGACAGCTCGAAGATCCCCGTCTCCCACCTGCAGATCCAGCTCTCCACCGAAAACCGCGCCGGAATGTGCAGCTTCACGGTGGAGGCGATGTACAACTACGAAACCGGCGTCTGGGCCGAGGGCTTTTTAGACAAGGTGGATGTGGGCATGAAGGTGACGGTGGAGATCGGCTATGCCGAGTCCCAGCGCCAGATCTTCTTAGGCTATGTCGACAAATACCGCATCGACTACTCCTCCCAGGGCGCCCCCCAGCTGCACATCTCCGCCATGGACGGCCTCGGCGTGCTGATGAGCAACCGCGAGAAGATCGACTTCGGCAAACGCAAGACCACCGATGTCGTCAAGCAGCTGGTCAGCGACTGCACCCGGGCCGGCATCATCACCGGCAGCTCAGTAGACGCTCTGCCCTCCTTTGAAGGGCAGTTTGTCAAGGAAAAGGCGAGCAGCAGCTATGATTTCCTCTGCCGCATCGCCGAGATGTGCTTCATGAACTTTTGCATCATCAACGGAGAGCTGCTGTTCTCCAACCTGATGAAAAACACCGCCACCCTCCTCAGTCTGACCATGGGCGTCAGCCTCATCGAGTTCAGCAAGACCATCGCCTTCAGCCAGCAGACGGTCGGCAGTGTCACCGTCATCAGCAACGGCACCGTCAACAAGGAAGAGGTGCGCAGCAAGGCCGACTCCCCCTCCCGCTACGGCGATTCCTCCGGCAAAACCGGCGCCGAAAAGTGGAAGGCCCTCGGCGGCGCCAACAAGGATGTGGTGATGAACTTCCTCAAGTCTGCCGATGAGTGCAAGATTGTGGCGCAGAATATTCTGGACAGTATGTGCCTCGGCTTCGTCCAGGGATCGGGACGCTGCATCGGCATCCCCGAGCTGATCCCAGGACGCTATATCAAGCTCGCCGGTCTCGACAAGGAGACGAACGGCAGCTACTTCGTCACCGCCGTGACCCACACCTTCTCCGGCGACGGGTATTTCACCGAATTTGAAGTGAAGGGATTCAGGAGTAAATAAATGCCTTTTGATCTTTTTGACAACGGCCTGCGCCTCGACCAGATCCAGCAGGAGATGCTCCGTCCGGGCCTCACCCTGGCGGAGGTGACCAACATCACCGACCCCGAAAAGCTCAACCGCGTCCTCTGCAAGCCGGTGGTCTCCAAAGAGGAGAAGGACGTGCTGGAGACCGAGTGGTGCCCCGTGATCCAGCCCCTCTCCGGCAAGTCACGCGGCCAGTTCTATATGCCGAGCGTGGGCGACCTGGTGCTGCTCGCCTACCTAAACGGCGACCCCCACTGCCCCTACGTTGTCGGCGGCACCTGGGACCAGGATTCCCCGCCGCCCTACACGGTGGCGGACGGCAAGAACATCAACTTCTCCATCCGCACCCCCGCCGGCACCGAGCTGCTCTTTTACGATGAGCAGGGCAAGGAGTACATTCAGCTCACCACCCCCCAAAAAGCCACCCTGCTCATCCACGATGAGCAGCAGCAGGCCGAGTTTCACGACCCCGAATCGAAAAATCTGATTACCATCAGCTGGAAGACCGGCGAGATGCAGATCACCGCCGAAAAGAAGATCACCCTCGCCGCCGGCAGCACCCAGCTGATTCTCGACTCCGCCGGAACACTCAGCATGAAGGCGGATCAAACCGTCTCCGCCGAGGCCGCCAACATCAATCTCAAGGCCAGCAACGCCCTCAAAGGGGAGGGCGCCAGCGCCGAGATCAAGGCCTCCGGCAAGCTGACGCTGCAGGGCACCACCGCTGACTTAAAGGGCCCGGCCGGCGTCAACATCAACTAGGATGGACTGAGAAAGAACAACCGAAGGAGGTGCGGCAGCTTGTACACCAAGGATTTTTTGGGCAGCGGCTGGAGCTTCCCGCTGCGGGTCGACCCCAAGACGGGCAAGATCGCCATGAGCAGCCATGAGGACAATATCAGAGAGTCCGTCGGCATCATCCTTCGGACCTACCGGGGCGAGCGGGTGATGCGCCCCGAATTCGGCACCAACACGCCGGACTATGCCTTCGCCCCCTCCAACTACTCACTCAAGGAGAGCATCGCCTTTGAGCTTCGCGAGCAGCTGGTGGTTTTGGAGCCCAGGATCGACGAGATCCAGGTCACCTGTGAGGAGCCCGCCGGCCACGAGGGCTCCCTGGTGGTGCAGGTGGGCTACACGGTGCGCAGCACCAACAACCGCTATAACCATGTCTACCCCTTTTACACTAGCCGGGGAGAGGAAGAGTAACGGATGAAAACACCGATTCTGGACCATCGCAGCAAACCTGAGCTGATGGCGCAGTTCGCCCGCATGGCTGCGGAATATGTCCCCGAGTGGCACTACACCGGCGACCCCACCGACCCCGGCGCGGCGCTGGCGGAGCTGTTCGGCGAGATGTTCAGCCAGACGATCGACCGCTTCAACGCGGTGCCCGGCAAGCTCTACACCGAGTTTCTCGACCTGCTGGGCGTCAAGCTGCCCGCCGTCACCTCCGCGGAGGGACTGGTGCAGTTCTTTGTCCACGAAGGCGTGGAGGAGACGGTGCCGGTGCCCGCCGGCAGTATGCTCTTTGCCCTCGATGAATCGGGGGACCACATCGTCTACGAAACCGAACGCCCCATCTCCGCCACCCCCGCCAGGCTGGAAGCCGTCTACTATGCCGACGGGGAAGCCGGCCTCATCCAGCAGCTGGATCTCACCACAGAGCAGCCCTTCTTCGCCCCGACAGGCGGGGAGAACCTGCAGTGCCACCGCTTCTCCTTCACCCAAAACGACGTGCTGGCCCTCAAAGGCCCCTGCGAGATCGAGGTCTGGCTCAAAAGCCACGCCCGCATCCTCGAGGAGGGGATCGCCAAGCGTCTTGCCGACCCCGCCTTCGCCACCTGGACCTGGCCCGGCGAGCAGGGCCCCATGCCGTTTGACAGCGTCCGCTGCGAAGGAGATCGGCTGATCCTCCTAAAGAACAACCCCGGCGCCCTCCGGCCCGATGAGGAGGGCCGCCTCAGCCTCTTTTGTGACATGGCTGCCGGTGCCGGCTCCATCGAGATTGACGGCGTCCGCCTGCGCAGCACCCCGCTGGCCCCCCTGCCGGCCGATTATCTCGCCCATAACGACATTCCCATCGAACAGGGAGAAGGCGGCTACTGCTTCGGCAGAACCCCCGCCCCCTATGAGATGTTCTACATTCGCTCCGACCCCGCCTTCAGCAAGCGGGGCGCCGACGTCCATCTGAGGATGGACATCCGCTCCATCGTCTACACCGAGGTGGACGGCAAGCCCCAGTACGTCTTCGACCGCCGCATCATCGACAAGAACGACGCCGTGGTCATCCGCCCCGACGATGTCTTCGTCCGCGAGGTGGTGTGGGAGTACTACAACGGCAAGGGCTGGACCGACCTTGTGGTGGAGGGCAACCGCAACCCCTTCTCCGGCAAGGAGGAGGGCCCGCTCGAGCTGCGCTTCACCGTCCCTGAAGACCTGTGCCCCACCCTGGTAAACGCCCGCGAGGGCATCTTCATCCGCGCCCGCGTGGTGGGGGTGGAGAACAGCTTCACCGCCGTCCCCCGCTGGATTCTGCCCTTTGTCCGCTCGATCGACTGCCGCTGGAGCTATCCGGACGGCCGCCCCGCCGAGCGGATCTGGGCCGCCAACAACGCCGGAGAGCAGGCGCTGGAGGGGACCGCCGGGGTCACTGAGCTGCGCTTTGAAATCTATGCCGACATGGCCGAGCGTCAGCGGGCGATGTACTTCTGCTTCGACCGTCCGCTGGAAGGGCTGCCGGTTTCGATGATGTTTGAAATGCGCGGCCGCACCGGCGGCGGCAAGCTGCTGTTTGAGGTGTGGGACGGCGAGCGGTTCCGCCAGATCCGTGCGCTGGACACCACCGACGCCCTCGCCCGCTCCGGCCCCGTCTACCTCTATCTCACCGAGCCGGCGGCAGAGGGATGCTTCTTCGGCCGCACCGGCAGCTGGCTGCGCATGAGCCAAAACGGCACCCCCCGCGGCGACCGCAACCCGCCGGTGGTGGGGGAGATCCGCTTCAATGTGGTGCGGGCCGTCCAGCGCCGGCGTGCGCCGGAGCAGCGGTTCACCACCGAGGGCTACGAGGTCGGCAAAACCGTCCGTCTGCTCGATCCGCCCATTATGTGGTGCGACGTCTGGGTGGACGAGGCGGGCAGCATCACCGCCGCCGAGCTGGAGCAGATTGCGACGGCCGATCAGCGCCTCACCCGTGAGGGCAGCAGCATCGAATCCTGCCTGATCCGCTGGAAGCAGGTGCCGTCCCTGGCCCAGAGCGGGCCGAACGACCGCGTCTTTGAGCTGGACAGCCACACCGGCACCATCCGCTTTGGCGACGGCAAGGCCGGCCGTGTGCCCCCTGCGGGCTTTGAAAACATCCGGGTGCAGAGCGCCTGCGGCGGCGGCAGCCGCGGCAACCGGGAAAAGGGCGCCGTCAGCGAATTTCTCGTCTCGGTCCCCCGCATCGCGGCGCTTGAGAACATCACGCCGATGGGCGGCGGCACCGACCGCATGGACCGGGAACGCATCGAGCGCCTCGGCAACCGCCGCCTCCGCCACCGCGGCCGCGCCGTCGGCGTGCGCGACTATGAGGAGCTGGTGATGGAACACTTCGGCCAGGTGGCCGATGTCAAATGCTTCCCCGGGATTGACGAAAACGGCAATCCCCAGCCGGGCCACCTCTGCGTGGTGGTGCTGGGCACCGGGCTGGAGGCGGAGCGCACCGAGCGCAGCCTCTGCGAGCAGGTGTATGAGTTCCTCGCCGAGCGCGGCGACTGCGTCATGGTCGCCGCCGGCCGCCTCCACGTCCGCCCCGCCACCGAAACGGTGGTCAACATCGACCTCACCGTCACCTTAAAAGACTTAGACTATGCCGCCGAGACGCACCAGGAGCTGCAAAACCTCCTCACCGAGCTGATCGACCGCCGCTGGCGCAGCCGTGAGATCGGTCAGCAGATCCGTCTCGATGAGCTGTACACCGCCGTCAAAGCCACCGCCAACGTCTCAGCCATCCGCCGCGTTATGGTGGAGGGCATCTGGTACGAAAACGGCCGCCGCCGCGTAACCCCCATCGAAACCGGCACCCACATCCCCTTCGCCACCGTGCGAAGCGGGGCGCACATGGTGCGTATTCAGTGAAATCCGTCATTCATCCGTCACCGGGATCGGCAAGAAAGAGGAAGGGAGTGACAAGCCATGCTGCAGTCACGAAATCTGGATGACCAGCGATTTGAAGAGATCGTGGAGCACGCCGTGGGCAGGATCCCCCAGCTGTGTCCCCAGTGGACCAACCACAACCCCTCCGACCCCGGCATCACGCTGCTGGAGCTGCTTGCCTGGTACAAGGAGATGCAGCAGTACCACATGAACAGCTGCACCGACGACATCCGCCGCAAGCTCCTTCACCTGGCCGGAGGCGACCTCCGCCCCGCCGCCGCCGCCCGCTGCGGCATCGGCCTGCTCCGGCCGAACCCCGCTGCCCGCTACGGCGCCCTCTCCCGGCTGGAGACGCCGGAGGGCATCGTCTTCGAGCTGCTGGAGGGCATCGAGCCGGGCGGCGCCGAAATCGCCGGCTGCTTCGTGGAGAGCGGCGGACAGGTGACCGACGTCACCCCCATGCTCGACCGCCGCACCGCCGGGGTGCAGCCCTTCTCCTTCGGCGGCCGGGAGACGGCCTTCCTCATCGCCTTCTCCACCCTGCCGCAGGGCACCCTTCGCCTCTGGTTTGAAGTGCGTCAGCCCCAGGGAACCCCCCGCAACCCCTTCGCGGAGGACAGCAGCAACCCTCGCACCCTCGAATGGCGCTGGGAGGGCCACGGCGAAGCCGCCGTGATCGCCGACGAAACCCGCGCCCTCAGCCACAGCGGCTACATCACCTTCTCCGTCCCCTCCGGCCTCGCCCCCACCGCACTGCTCCGGGGAGGAGAGCCGCTCTTCCACCTGCGCGTCCTGCTCCAAGACGCCGGCTGCGAAGAGCGCGTCACCCTCGCCGCCGTGGAGACCGGCCGCTATCGCGCCGCGCAGCAGGAGACCCGCTCCCAGATCCGCGCCGTGACGGTCAAGCCCTCCGCCGACTGTCCCGTCCTGTTTGACGACGCCCTCGCCGCCATCGCCTCCTTCACCGTCTTTCTCCGCGAGGAGCAGGGCTGGCGTCAGGCGGAGGCCGGCGAAGTGCAGGACGCTGAGGGACATCGCGGCATCCGCCTCAACGCCGAAACGGCAGCAGATGACGGCGCCGCCAACCTCCTCGTCGTCTGCGCCGACCCCATCCACTATGCCGACCTCTTCCGCCCCTCCTCCGGCCTGCCCGATCAGACCCTGCCGCTGTCGCTCGGCGGCCGTCAGGCGCTCCCGGAGCGCTTTCGCCTGATCTGCGACACGCTGGAGGAAGATGGAAGCCTCCGCCCCGAGATCTGGCACTGCGTTGAAGATCTCTACGCCTGCGGCCCCAGAGACCGCGTCTTTGTCTACGACCCGCTGCTCGAGCTGATCCGCTTTGGAAACGGCCGCAGCGGCGCCATCGTCCCCCGCGGGGAGCACGCCATCCTCCTTGCGGATCTGGTCCTCTCCGACTGCGCCCAGGGCAATATCCCGGAGGGACAGCGCCTGCGCTTCGCAGAGGATGAGACGGCGGTGTGGAACACCGCCGCCGTCGGCGGGGCCGACCGCGAGAGTACCGCCGAAGCCGCGGCCCGCTTCCTGCGCCGCCTCGAACATCCGCACAAATGCGTCTCCGCCGCCGACTATGAGCGCGAGGCGCTTCAGACCCCGGGCCTGCGCGTGGCCTCCGCCCGCGCCATCCCCGGTTACGATCCGAAGGAGCCGACCGGCCGCAGCCGTCACCCGGTGGTGACGGTGGTGGTCATCCCCGCCAACCAGGAGCGCCGCCCCCTGCCGGATGAGCGATTCCTGTCGGCGGTTCACAGCCACTTGGACCGCTACCGCCCCGTGGGTACGGTGGTGCGGGTGATGGCGCCGCGCTACATCGGCGTCACCGTCTCCGCCCAGCTGCGGACGTCGATGCAGGTGGAGGAAGCGGCGGTGCGCCGCGCCGTCGAGCGCTGCCTCACCGTCGGCAGAGGCGGCCGCAGCATCGGCGACCCGGTGTCGCTCCACGAAATCAGCACCGCCCTGCAGCAGGCACCCGAAGTGCAGGCGGTGGAGCGAGTGCAGCTGACGGTGGACTCCGCCGGCTGCAGTGAAACCGCCACCGGCGACATTCTTTTGCCAAAACACGCGGTAGCCTACTTAAAAGGCCTGCTGCTGACACAAAGATAGACCCTGCCCGGACACGTTTGGGACAGGACAAGGGGGGAGAGAGGATGAAACGCACCCAAAGCGAGCTGGTGCTCTGCCGCAGAGAGGACTGGAGCGCCGGGCTCTGCTGTCGGCTGGACCTGCAGGGCGATGCCCTGCAGCTCGACGTCAGCCGGCACACCGGCGGCTTCCTCTGCCTGCCGGCCATTGACAGCGGGCAGTCGGGCTTTGCGTGGAAGCGCATCCAGGTGGGCTGCCGCCTGCCCGAAGGCAGCACCCTGCGCGCCTATGCCTACGCTTCGGACAGCCGCAGCTTCGGACTGTGGCCGGACCTCGACCAAGAGCTGCCGAAACTCGCGGCGGAGACGACCGAGACCCGCCGCCTGCTGCAGGAGCTTTACGGCGAAGCCGTCGGCCACAGCGGAGACTTCCTCGCCGGCCGTACCGGCCGCTACCTCTGGCTGATGCTCGAGCTGATGTCCAGCGGCACCGAAAACCCCGGGATCGACAGTGTCACCGTCTGGATGGACGGCGACCACATGAGCCACTACCTGCCGGCCCTCTATCAGGGGGATGACTTCACCGAACGCTACCTCTCGGTCTTCAACAGCCTCTATCTCGACATGGAGCGCCGCATCGACGAGCTGCCGAGGCTGCTCGATCCCAGAGAAACCGATGAGGAGATGCTGCGCAGCCTCTCAACCTGGGTCTGTCTCGACGGAGAGCGGGCCACCCCCGATGAGCTGCGCCGCTGGCTGCCCACGGCGCTCGATGACTATGAGAATATGTACACGGTGGAGGGCATCAAACGCTCGGTCCGCCGCCTGACCGGCCGCGAGCCGATCCTCATCGAACACCACACCATCGACCCCAGCGACCCCGCCTGCATCAACCCCGCCGTCAACCGGCGGCTGTACGGGGACGATCCCTTTAAGTTCTTCGTCCTCCTCCAGGAGGACACCTTCCCCAGCCGTGACCGGATGGAGGACTTTCTCGAGCAGATGCGCCTGCTCATCCCCGCCGGCATGGAGCTGGAGCTGGTGCTGCTCAAAGAGTGTATCCAGCTGGACTGGCACGCCTACCTCGGCGTCAACTCCGTGGTCGGCAGCTATGTCCCGGCGGTCATCGACGAGAATACGACCATCCACTTTGACACTATGATTGGAGGGCACGACATTGAAAGGCCATGATTACTTCCCCATTGAGCGCAATCGCTATTACTACGGCAAGCTGCTGACCGTCCGCGATTTCGAGGTGGAGCAGAATTACTTCCTCAACAAGGAACGTCTGGACAACCGGGTGATGCACGGCGCGGGTGTGGTCTGCGGCATGGGCGTGTCCGCCGGCGACGATGCGACGCTGCTGATCGAAAGCGGCATGGCGCTCGACTATTATGGCCGCGATATCATCATCGAAGAGCCTCTGGTGCGCAAGCTGCCCATGATCGAGGGTTACGACAGCCTGATGAACAGCGACGACGCCTACCTCTGCCTGCACTACCACGAGGAGGACACCGAGCCGGTCAACGCCGTCGGCGCCGAGGCCCAGACCAGCCGTCAGTTCAATATGACCCGCGAGAGCTACCGCCTCTCCTTAAGCGCCGAAACCCCCGAATACCAGCGGCTGCTGGAGTCGTCCGGCGAGGAGAATGTCAATCTCATCTACACCAGCGACGCACTCACCATCGTCCTCACCGCCCCCTCCGCCGTCTGCGCCGGGGAGGACTTTGAGGTGTCCGCCCTCATCGTCAAGAACGCCAATACGCCCCCCGTCCACTTCGTCCTCGAAGGGGAGAACACCTTTGTGGAGAGCGAAAACGGCCGGGTGGTGCTGGAATACCGTCAAAGCCCCACCGAGAAGCGCCATGTGGTGCGCACCGAGTTCAAGCTGCGCGCCCAGCAGCTCTCCGGCCTCACCAGCCAGCTGTTCCCCGCCGGCGCGGAGCTGAACGTTGAGCTGGGCAGCCATCACTACAAGAACTACATCAGCGTCGAGGCCCCCGTCACCCTCTGCGCCGACCGCGACGCCCTGCGCGACTTGAACCGCGTCCGCGACAACCTCGCCAAAAACCTCACCGGCGGCGACCTGCCCATCTACCTCGCCAAGCTCGAGCTGGTCCGCTCCACCGGCGGTGTCTTCCTCGGCGCCGTCACCGACCTGCCCTTCGACCAGTTCATCGCCCGGGACTCCGCCCAGGGCGGCGGCCGCAGAGAGAAGCTCGAAGTCTCCACCCGTGTGCGCCAGCTGGAATACTGGCAGAAGCCCGACGTCAGAGCGACCTACAACAGCGAGACCGAAACCCTCGCCTTCGACTTCGGCATCCCCTCGCCGGAGCAGTACGATTACTCGATCAGCCACGGCGTGGTGGATCTGGAGATGCCCGGCGGCCTTCGGGTCAACTCCCGCTTCTACAGTGAGGAGATCCCCCACGGCCTCGGCGTCGGCGCGGTGGATGTGCGCCTCTCGGTCGAATTCCTCGACGGGGAGGACACCGCCCTGCTGATCGGCAACAGCGAGGTCTTCAAGAGCAAGAGCATCAAGGTCACTCCGCCCTGGGTGGAGACCGCCGCCCTCGTCTACCCCGAGCGCGGCACCATGAAGATCGGCGTCTGGCTGCACGACACCGTCAGCGGCAACCGCCTGCGCATCCACTATTTCGCCCAGAAGCCGGAGCGGGATATGGACCGCATCCTCGACCAGCGCAAGGTGAGCATCTCGGTCATGCCCGAAGTCTCCCGCCTCGGCCGGAGAGAGCAGCTGCGGCTCAAGGCCGTGGTGGACGGCAGTGAGGACAAGGGTGTCATCTGGAGTGTGCGCGAGGAGAACGGCGGCGCCATCGACGCCAACGGCATCTACCAGGCCCCGGAGATCCAGGGCACCTATGAGATTGTGGCCACGGCTTCTGCCGACCCGGATGTGCAGGCCAGCGCCTATGTGATTGTCGAGTAACCGCAGCGAACGCGAGATTTTTGGCAGGGGAGGGAAGACCCGATGGAAGCATTGCTGATCAGGGAGCGGTATAAAGTCATTTCGGTTCTGTACGCGGAGCAGGATTACGCTGCGCTGCAGGCGGTGGATATCCAGGATCGGGAGAAGACAACCTGCCTGCTCAACGTCTATGAAGGCGACCTTTTGAAGCCCTATCTGCGCTGCTTTTACGAACTGCGAAACTGCAGCGACTATCAGGAGATGTTCGTCTGGGAGAACCACCTGGTCACCGTCTTTTCCTACCGCGAGGGGATGAACATCGACCAGGTGTTCTACCGCGGCGCGCAGCTCGACTGGCAGCTGCGCCTCGCCGTGGCCCAAACCCTCTTCCATCAGGCCCTCGCCACCTGGGACTACCCGCCCGAGATCAGCTGCGCTGCCCTGCTCAGCGAAAACATCCAGATCCTGCAGGATGAGCAGCTGATGGCGGTCAACTACGCGGTGCGCCCCCTGGGAGAACTGGACCGCCGCGAGCTGCTGCTCCTGCTCGCCGACCAGGTGAAAAAGGTGCTGATCGAACGCTGGGATTCCCCGCTGGAAGAACGGCAGTTCGTGCGCGAGCTGTGCCGCGGTGCCGAGACATCGGCGGTGGCCGTCTACGGAAAATGGGCCGCCGCGGAGCCGGTGATCCGCGAAGCCTATGAAAAAATCGAGCAGAAACCCACCCTCAGCCGCGGGCTTTATCTTGTATTTCTCAATGCAAAAGATTGGTTCAAACAGCGCATGGCCAAGCGAAAAGAGCAGAAAGGAGGACGCGCCCAGTGAAAAAGAGCAAACAGATCGGCCTTTATTTTGCCCTGGTGGCCATCCTCGCCCTGCTGCTCGCCCTGCTCTTCCCCTCCTTCTTTGAGGACTGCCTCACCTCTGCGCTCACCGGCAGGCAGCGCGTCCGCTATGCCCAGACCGCCGTCAACGGCGAAGGCCAGCTGATGGCGGTGGGCCGTCAGGACGACAGCTGGCGTCTCGTCCGCGGAGACAGCCGCGGGCGGGACGACGCCCCCTCCCTCAAAAGCCTCGGCATCACCGATGTCGTCGCCGTCCACCAGCTCTGCGCCCTGGCCGACGGCGGCGCCCTGCTGGCGGTCTATGAACAAAAAGAGGACCTGCTGTGCAGAGCCTATTACGTCGCCCCCGGCGCAAAGACGGCGCAGATGATCGCAAGCGCCGTCTGCGCGGGCGGTTCCATGCAAGACGCCCGCCTGTCCGGCTTTGACGAAGAGGGGGGCGCCGTGGCATTTCTGCTCGAGCAGGGGACCGAAATGGCGGTGTTTGGCTTCACCCCCGGCGACGAAAGCGCCCGCAAGCTCAAGGAGCTGACGGCGGAGCAGGCCGAAACCACCCTCTTTGCCCGCACCGACGGTTCGGCGGTCCTCACCGAAGGGGATCTCCTCGTGATCCGGCGCGACAGGGTGCAGCTGCCCGCCAGCCTCTCGCCCGTCGCCGGCTGGCGTCTTGAAGACGGCGCCTGCCTGCTGGACGGCAGCACCGGCGCCCTTTGGCGGGTCCGTACAGACAGCGGCAAGGTGGAGCGCCTGCTCACCCTTGATCCGACGGCCGGCCTCGTCGACCTCAGTGTCTCCGCCGACGGCCGCGTTGCCCTGCTCACCGAATCCGGCGAGCTGCAGCTGTGGCGGGACAACACCCTCACCGACCACACCGGGCTGCTCTACCGCCCGCGCTGGCAGAGCGTCGCTTATCTGGTTCTTGCCGTCCTCGCCGTGCTGCTCGGCGCGCTGGTGCTGTGGTACATCCTCTGCGAGCTGCGCCGGATGCAGCTGTCGCTGGTGGTGCGCTACGGCGTCACCATCGCCGTGCTGCTCGCCCTGCTCACCGCCTCCGCCGTGCGCTTCATGGTGAGGCCCCACTATGAGTCCCAGGCCCGCAGCTCGGCCGAGACCTACCTGCGCACCGCAGCCCTCTCCGCCCCCGAGCCGGTGGTTGACCCCCTGGGTGCCGACTGGGATTTCGACGCCTCGCTCACCACCCGCGCCGAATACGTCTACGCCCTCTGGCGCGCCTTTGGCAGCCCGCAGGTTCCCGTGAGCCGCAACTTTGAAGACGTCGCCCCCGGCAGTCCCTATGAGATGGCCGTCGCCTGGGCACTGCGCTACCATGTCACCGCCGGCATGGATGAGACACACTTCGGCCCCGACCAGGTGCTCACCGACGAGCAGGCCTTCACCTTCCTCTACCGCGCCATGCGCTACATCGGCGGCGACCGCATGACCCTCGCCAAACAGGGGCAGAACCTCTATGCCGTTCGTGCGGACGGCGGAAAAACCGCCCTCTCCGCCCTGCTGCTCGGCGACTCCTTCCGCGAGGCAGCCCTCACCGCGCTGGACAGCGGCACCGCCTTCACCCGCTATACCGACAGCGGCGCCGACTGTTTCGCCACCTTCTCCCGCGCCGGTGCCGACCGCATCACCGTCATCTCCACCGGGGCCGAACTCTATCAGGCCGAGGCGGCGCGCGGGGTCGACGCCACCGCCCGCCTGCTGTGGATCGCCGCCCTCGTGGTCATGGGCCTGGTGCTGGTCATCCTCGCCGCCCTCTCCCGCAGCCTGCGCCGGGTGACCCGGGGCATGACCGCCATTCAGAACGGCGCCTATGTCGAGGTGGTGGATCTCGGCGGCGACGAGGTCAGCGCCATGGCCGATTCGCTCAACACCATGGCCCGCAGCCTGCGCGATGCCGATGCCCAGGAGCTGCGCCGCGGCGATGTCTATGCCCGCTTCCTGCCGGGCCGGATCACCGACCTGCTGGAGGTGCCCTCGGTCGAGTCGATCGACAAGCAGACCTTCGCCTCCCGGGAAATGACCACCATGCACGTCAGCTTCACCTTCGATGAGCAGGTCTACGAAAGCCGCTCCAAGGAGCTGTTTGACAACATCAACGAGGTCACCGAACGCGCTGCCGGCATCATCTCCGCCCAGGGCGGCATGATCCTGAGCTTCGCCCACAACGGCTTTGACGCCCTCTTCGACCCCGACAGCAGCGCCCCCGTCAGCGCGGCGGTGGCCATCCGTCAGGAGATCATCGCCGTCAACCGCGAACGCAGCCGCCGCCAGCTCTCGCCGGTGACGCTGCACATCACTCTCGACAGCGGCGAAGTGCTGCTCGGCGTCGTCGGCGACGAAAAGCGGATGCAGGCCACCGCCATCTCCTCGAGCTTCAACACCGCCCGGATGCTCGATGCCCTCTTCAATCGCTTTGAGGCCAACATCCTCTGCACCGAGCGCATCGAACACTGGACCGAGGGCTACGGCAGCCGCTACATCGGCAAGACCCACGACGGCTCCCAGCTCATCCGCGTCTATGAGATCTACGACGGCGACCCCTACACCGTGCGCCAGGGCAAGGCCGAGTCCGACAAGGCCTTCTCCGAGGGGGTCTACACCCTCTACTCCGGCGACTACGCCGCCGCCAAGCGCATCTTCATGGAGATTGTCCGCCGCAACAGCGGCGACGGCGCGGCCCGCCACTACCTCTATCTGGCCGACCGCTTTGAAAAGGAACCGCCGGAGGAAGTCTGTCTGGACTTCTGATCCGTTCCGAATCGAACGTGCGGATCGAAAGCCCGCTTCCGGCCTGTCCGCTTCTGACCCGTGTATAAGGAGGGGAGTACATGAAACAATCGCTTGAGACCGTGGCCCACCAGGCGCAGAGTACGGCGAGAAACCTGGTCAACAACGCCGCCGCCTCGGTCCGCAGACAAACCAGCATTACCGCCTGGGCTAACCGCCTGATCGTCGGTGCTGCCAAAAAGGTCCCCTCTGTCCACCGGCGCAGGGAGGAAGGGGTCTATATCCTCTCGTCCGAGGACGTGCGAAAGGGTCGCCACACCGACGGGCAGCCCTTCGTCACCCCGGACGGCTACCTGCGCCGCACCCCCGTGCAGGAGATCGTCGTCGATCCGGGCTACCGCCGCAGACTGCTGCGGCGCGTGCTGCTCACCGCCGCCGGAATCGCCGCCGCGGGGCTGATTCTCTATGCTTTGATCCGCCTCGGTTTCCTGGCATTTTGATTTGATTCACACTCACTGGGAGGACAGACCATGCTGAGCAGATTCTTCCGACAGCTCTTTGCCTCGGTAGGCGTGGTGTTTCGAACCATCCGGGCCTATTTCACCCGCACCCTCACCGGTGCCACGGCCCGCTTTCGCAGCGCCACCAGCCTCACCCGTCAGGCGGCCCAGCTGGGGCCGGCGATGATGAAAACCGCCGCCAACGCCGGGAAAAAGCCCACCAAGCGGGAGGACTATATCGAGACGGAGCAGATGTTCATCTCCAAATCCTTCCTCATCATGGCTGTGGCCCTGATCCTCGCCCTCGCGGTGTTGTTCTACTGGGTGGGCTGGCCGTGGCTGGTGAGCCGCTTCTTCACCGCTAAAATGTGGGTGGAAGACCCGGATGCGGCCGACTACAGCGGCAAGGTCATCCTCTACCACGAGGAGGACAAGCAGACCGTCCGCTTTGAGGGACGGCTGGAAGAAGGCGTCATCCAGGGCAAGGGCAAGGCCTTTGACGAGCACGGTCTGCTGGTCTACAGCGGCGACTTTGTCGACGGTGTCTACCACGGCGAGGGCACCCTTGCGGCCGACGGCGCCCTCCTCTACGAAGGCGACTTCGCCGAAGGCCGCTACGAAGGCGAAGGCAAGCTCTACGGCGCCTCGGAACGCCTCCTCTACGACGGCACCTTTGTCGACGGCCTTTACGACGGCAAGGGCAAGCTCTACGGCCCCGGGGAATCCCTCCTCTACGACGGCACCTTCGCCGCCGGCCTTCGCACCGGCGAGGGCACCGCCTACGAAGGCGGAAAAAAACGCTACAAAGGCACCTTTGAGCACGACCTCTACCACGGCACCGGCACCCTCTATGAAAAGGACGGCTCCGTCCTCTATGAAGGGGCTTTCGCCGAAGGCCTCTATCACGGCGAAGGCACCCTCTCGCTGGGAAACGGCATCACCGTCAAGGCCGCCTTTGAACAGGGCGAAGTCCTCGGCGTCGCCCGCTTCCTGCAAAACGGAAAAGTCTATTATGAAGGCGATGCCGCGAACCTCCTCCCCGAGGGCATGGGCACCCTCTACGGCAGCGTAGGCATAGCCCTCTACACCGGCCGCATGCGCAGCGGCGCCGTCGTCGGCGGCAAGCTGCTCGGCCTTTCGGCCAACGACATCCGCGAGCT
>JAFQKL010000009.1 GCA_017396965.1 Clostridia bacterium | reverse complement strand
GGGCCTAAGGTGCGATGTCCCACCCTGCCGCTCTGTTTCAAAGCAAAAACCCCTACCAACGCTCCAACCGTCCTGCGCCCGCCCTGCCGCACTGTTTCAAAGCAAAAACCCTGCCAACACTCTAACCATCCGCCACCCACCCACAGCCATCCATTCTCCCCTCCAAATCCCCAACCACCCTTTCCCCCAAAAAAAGGAGAGACGCCGCAGCGTCCCTCCCTTTTTTTCTGTTCACCCAAATTCTCACATCTCACACGCCAACTCACGCCACCGTGCCGATCTTATTCTCGTACTTCTCGTACTCCTTGTCCTCCATGATCTTCACAATCCGCTCGATCATCTCATAAACATCCTCATACGAGGTGTAGAAGGCGATGGGAGCCAGTCGAATGACGTTGGGGAAGCGGAAATCAGGCACGATCCCCGCCGCCTTGATCGCCTCATTGATGCGGATGGCGTCCTCATGCTCCAGCGCCACATGGCCGCCGCGCACGGCGTCGTCACGGGGGTTGCCGACCGAGAAGCCATATTTGGTGAGCTTCTCGTCGATCAGATACATCATGTAGGCCGTGAGGTTGAGGGACTTCTCGCGGACGGTGGCCATCGAAGTCTCGCCGTAGATCTTGAGGGCGCCGTTCAGCGGGGCCATCGACAGCAGCGGCTGGGTGCCGGTCTGCCAGCCGGAGGCGCGCTTTTCATGCTCGAAGTCGAGGCGCAGCTCAAACTTGGTGTCGGCGCGGTTGCCGTGCCAGCCGGTGAGGCCGGGGATGCGCTCGAAGTGCTTGCGGTTGATGTAAAGGCCGGCAATCGCGCCGGGGCCGCCGTTTAAGTATTTGTAGTTGCACCAGATGGCGAAGTCGGCGTCCACCGCCTTGAGGTTGTGCGGCACCGAGCCGATCGAGTGGCAGAGGTCGAAGCCGATGACGATGCCGCGCTCCCGGGCGGCGGCGGCGAGGCGCTCCATGTTGATCAGCTGCGCCGAACGGTAGAGCACGGCGGGCAGCAGCACCAGGGCGACGTCGTCGGTCATCGCCTCAATGACGGCGTCCTCGTCGATCAGCTTGCCGTCCGGCGAGCGCACCAGCTTGAGGGCGTCGGCGGGGTCGTAGCCGTGCAGGGCCAGCTGGCTCTGGACGGCGTAGTGGTCGGTGGGGAAATTCAGGTCGTCCATCAGGATCTTGTACCGCTCGGGGGTGGGGTGGTAGAAGGTGGCGACGGCCTGGTGGATGTTGATGGTGGTGGAGTTGGTGACGGTGATCTCGTCGGCGTCGCAGCCGATCAGCGGCGCGAGGCCACGGGCTAAGATGTCGGGATAGTCAATGTGGGGGATGCCGCCCTCGCCGGGGGTGGACCAGATGCCAATGCCCCTGGTCTTCCAGAGGTCGAGGATTTTGTAGACCTCCTGCTCGGCGTCCTTGCTCATCAGGCCGAGGGAGTTGCCATCCATGTAGATGATGCCTTCCTGAACATAGAAACGGTCGCGGAATCCCGCCATCGGATCAGCGGCGTCCAGCGCCTTGGCACATTCGAGGGTGGGGTTGAACTGACGCATGGGATGTCTCCTTTCTGAACTTTCGGTGTTGTATGGTAAAAGGGTTGCTTCCCTGTGGAAAGGGCGGTGGAAAACACGGTGGAAACTGTGGAAAAGTGGATGAGTGACCGTGGAAAAAGAAGCGGTGCCTCCATCTCAAAGCTGAGGCGGTGAGATCCCGCCCGACCGCACGTCTGCAGGCCGCCTTAAAAATCGCTGATTTGCTCGTCGATATCCTCTTATTTGACAGGGCTTTTTCTCAAACCCCCAAAACAATCGCTGCTCTTTCGCCGCTGCGGGTTCGGTTTGACGGATGCTGTATGGTTGCAACAATGTCGATGATATGTTACACTATTGTTGACGGAACCGCACCCGTCCAACAAATTCACAGAACCTTCCCCCCAGGAAAGGAGGCCATCATGCAGCACACAAATGACCAGATCCGCGGTCTGCCGGCAGAAATTCTGCTGTTGATCGACCGCGACCCGACCCTGCGCGGCAGCTGGCAGAGCTTTGAGGCGTTCGCCCGCCACTGCCCCGGTCACGACGCGGACACCGTCCGCCGCACCCTGCGCTTTCTCGGCGCCGCCCGCCTGCTGGCGGGGTACACCGAGCGGGAGGACAGCTTCCGCTGCACCGATCTGACCATCTTCGCCTATTCGCGCCTGCACGGCATCGACCACGAGGTGCTGCGCTCGACGGGCAAGGGCGATCTCTTTTCCACCCTGCTCTGCGCCATCGTCGCCGGATTTCTGCTGGTTCAGATGTTTTTCTGAGGAGTTTCATGGAGGGACATACGATGCAACAACAGCCTGATAAGGACTTTACCCATTCCTTTTTGGAATACCAGACGCTGATAGACACCCTGCGCCGCTATCTCGGCACCAGCCCGATGCTGCCGAACAAGGATCTGGCCTACGCCAACCTGCCCCACTACCGCCCCGAGCTGGCCAGGGCGACGGAGGAGGAGCTGCGCCAGCTGATCCCCCTCCTCGCCGACGCCGGCTATCTGGTCGGCTTTGAGGACAAGGGCGACAGCTTCCGCTTCTCCGCCGTGCGCTACAACAGCAG
>JAFQKL010000071.1 GCA_017396965.1 Clostridia bacterium | reverse complement strand
CGGGCGGAAGTGACCTCCGCCTCGTCCATCCCGCCGCGCCAAAATCAGCGCAGTGCAGTAGGCCTGTCAAGGGTTTTAGGGTGGAGATTTTACAAAAGACCGTCCCCCGCAAGGGCTTTTGTAAAATACTACCCGGCCCTTGACAGGCCGGGCGGTCAGCGCCCCACAATGGAGGTGGGGAGTGTGGTCAACCGACCACACTCCCCCGCCCTCCTCTCAATCCCACCCCCCACTTCCAACCCAGAAAAAACACCACGGCCCCCATACAGGTTCCGTGGTGTTTCCGTTCTTTCCTCAAGGCATCCTGCCTGCAGCCGGGATCCTCCCCGCTCTGCCTCAGTCCGCCATATTGAAATTCGTCTCCCGATGGGCCTCAATCCCCTCGCGCATCTCCCTGCCGTACTCGGCCTCAAAGTCATCCAGCACGGCGGCGGCCAGCTGTCTGCCCTCGGCGCCGAAGACGGCCTCGGCCACCTCGGCATAGGCATAGTAGCTGTGGGCGCAGTGGTAGGAGAAGGGCTTGACATACTCCATCTTCTTGGGGGCGGACTTGCCCGGCTCCAGGCCGGCATTTCGCACCGTGTGGATGCAGCAGTCACTCTTGTGCAGCGTCTTGCTCACCTCATAGACGATGTAGGGGTTAAAGCCGCGGCTGATGGCGGCATCGAGGTGGGCGCAGTACTCGTGCCCCGCCTCGGTGAGCCCCATCTCGGCAAACTGGGTGTGCCAGGGGCAGCGGGTGATCTTCACCTGATAGTCAGGGGCCAGGGTGACCAGCTCCGACTGGTTGGCGCAGCCCATCGCCTTGACCTCCTCGGTGTTGACCCACTCGCCGTACTCCTGATAGGTCTGATAGTTCAGCTCGCGCCCGTCACGGATGGCGCGCTGGGCCATGCGGCGGCCGCGCTGACCGGCGTAGTACTGGGTGCCGTGGACAAAGGCCAGACGGCCGCGCTCGCCGAACTGCTCGGTGAGGCGGACGTAAAAACGGGCGGCGAGAAAGGCGTGCGATTTCTCATTGAATCCCATGGTGGTTCTCCTCTCTTGTATGACGGTATGGCATGGCCCGGCTCACTCCTGCTGCAGCCGGGTGTAGCAATCGTAGACCAGATTCTTCTTGACCCCAAGGCGGGCCACCGTCTCGCGGACGGCGTCGCGGCCGGAGAGGCCCTCGCCCAGCAGCCGGCGCAGCGTCCCCTCGATGTCGGCCTCGCCGGGGGCCTCTCCCCCCTCGTCGGGGGCGCCGCCGAGGACGAGGACGAACTCGCCGCGCGGCTCGTTTGTCTCGTAGTGGGCGACGGCTTCGCTTAAGGTGGTGCGGCGCACCTCCTCATGCAGCTTGGTCATCTCGCGGCAGAGGGCGACAGGGCGGTCGCCCAGGGCCTCCAGCAGCTCTTTGAGGGTTTTCTTCAGACGGTGGGGCGCTTCGTACAGCACCATCGTCCGCCGCTCGCCCTTCAGCCCGGCGAGGTGGGCGGCGCGCTCACGGCCTGCAGAGGGCAGAAAGCCCTCGAAGCAGAAGCGGCCGGTGGGCAGGCCGGCCAGGGCCAGCGCCGTGGTGACCGCCGAGGGGCCGGGGACGGCGACCACCGCCACCCCCGCCTCGTGGCAGAGGCGGACAATGTCCTCCCCGGGGTCGGAGATGGCGGGCATCCCGGCATCGGTGCAGAGGGCGCCGCTCTCGCCCGCGAGCAGCCGCTCCACCAGCTGCCCGCCGCGGCCCCTTGCGTTGTGCTCATGATAGCTCACCAGCGGGCGGCGCAGGCCGAAGCGGGTGAGCAGGGCGCCGGTCACCCGGGTGTCTTCACAGGCGACAAAGTCCACCTCGCCGAGCACCTCAAGGGCGCGGGGCGAGAGGTCGCCCAGATTGCCGATGGGGGTGCCGACCAGATACAGGGTGCCGGGTTCGACGGCCATCCCCTCACCTCCTCCTGTTTTTGACCGCCCGGCGGCGGCCGGAGACGGAGAAAAGGCCCTGTGTCACCACAGGGCCTTTGTCTTGCTGTCTTTCGACTTACTCCTTGACGGGAGCGCCCATCGGGCAGACACCGGCGCAGACGCCGCACTCGATGCACAGATCAGCGTTGATGACGAACTTGTCGCCGCCGTTGGAGATCGCGCTGACGGGGCACTCACCCTCGCAAGCACCGCAACCGATGCAGTCATTGCTGATAACGTATGCCATTTGTAGTTACCTCCTTACAAAATCGCGGCCGCCGCCCGCTCCTTACTGCGGGCTTGAAGGCGGTCCGCCTCCTTGTCTCCATTGTAACGGCTTTTGGCGCAAAAATCAAGAGGAAAATGCGCAAAATCTTTCTTTTGTCCGTTTGGAGTGGGGCGGCGGGGGAGAGGTGGGGTGAAAGATCGCTTTGTTTTTCAGATTATGTAAAATAATCTCCCCCTTCCCTTTGCCCTGCAGCCTAAGGGGGCGCGGCTTTTTTCGCGTCGTCCGCCGCGAGTTTTTTTGTGGGCGGGGGTTTTTTTGCGCGGCGCGCCGTGATATAATAATATGTAACCCGTTTTTCGGCCGACGCGCCGGAAGCCATCTTTTGAAACCATGCGAGGAGTGTTGTCATGACCCTGCTGAAAGCCATTCTCCTGGGCGCCGTCCAGGGATTTTCCGAATTTCTGCCGATCTCCAGCTCCGGGCATCTGGTGATCTTCAATGAACTGCTGATCGACCAGGGCAGCTCGGATCTGCTGTTTAATGTGCTGGTGCATCTGGGCACCTTTCTGGCGGTGATCGCCGCCTTCTGGAAGGACTGTCTGCGGCTGCTGCTGGAGGGGTTTTCGCTGGTGGGAGACGTGTTTTCCGGCAACCTCAAGCGGGCGAAGCCCACCGCCTCGCGCAACTTTCTCTATATGCTGATCCTCTCGCTGCTGCCGCTCTTTCTCGTGCTGCCGGTGAAGGAGTGGATTGAGGGGCTGTTTCAAAATCCCCTCTTCGTCGGCTGCGCCCTGCTGGTGACGGGCGCCATCCTCTGGTGCTCGGGGCGCATCCCCGAAGGGCGCACGGGGCCTGCGGGGACGAAGCCGAAGCAGGCGATGATCGTCGGCTTCACCCAGCTGTTCGCCATCGTCCCCGGCATCTCGCGCTCCGGCTCGACGATCACGGCGGGGCTGCTTGCCGGCTTCAAGCGGGAGTACGCGGTGAAATACTCCTTCCTGCTCTCCCTGCCCACCACCCTGGCGGCGGTGCTGCTGGAGGTGCTGGACGTGATCAGGGACGGCACCATGCCGGAGCATCTGCTGCCCTACCTTGCCGCCATGCTTGTGGCGGCGGCGACCGGGTACATTGCCATCGGCCTGACCAGGCTGCTGGTGCAGGAGAACAAGTTTCAGTGGTTCTCCTGGTACTGCTTTGTGGTGGGCGCGGCGACGATTGTCTATTTCGGCTTTGTGCGGTAGCAGGACGGTTCGCCAACCGGCCCCCGACGGGTGAAACCCCCTGTTTTTTCGATGGATTTCGATGAATTTCAACGGATTTCGTTTGAAAGACCCCGCCCCTTCCCGGTCGGGTCACTTCAGTGCAGAAAGGAGCTGTGCGGCACTCATGGCGCAGCAGGAGCAAAAGGGAAAGCGGGAGAAGCCCGCAGAGGCCACCCCCAAGACAACCACCAAAACACAAAAGTCCGGCGGCGGCCGATCCGCCCCCAAACAGGGGGGCGGCGCCAAGGCGGCGGCGGCGCGGGCGGAGCAGCAGCGTCAGGCGGCCTTCCGCCGGCTGGCCAAGGCGGTTACCGAGATCCTCCTCGGCGTCTTCTTCCTCGCCTGCATGATCGCCGGGATCTTCTTTCCGGACAAGCCGATCGGCGGGGCGCTGGGGAAGCTGATCCAGCGTCTGCTGCTCGGCTGCCTCGGCTCGCCGGGTGTGCTGATGCCGGTCACCCTCATCTTCGCCGGCGTCCTCAACGGCTTCGGCCGCAAGGACCGCAGCTACAACCTGCGCAAAGGGGCGGGCTACCTCATCGCCCTCATCCTCTCCACCCTTATGGCCCTCTTCGCCGCCCCGGTGGAGGGGACGGGCTGGTCGGTGGTGGGGGCGCTGTTTGAGCAGGGCAACGCGGCGCTGCTGTCGGGCGGCGTGGCGGGGGGCCTGCTCTCCCGCGCGCTGCTGGCGCTGCTGGGGCAGTTCGGCACGCTGATGCTCTGCCTGGCCGCGCTGCTGTTCTCGCTTGCCGTCGTGTGGGGTGTGACGGCGGAGGGGATTCTGGAGAAGCTGTTCCCCGAGCGTCAGGCAAAAAAGGAGGCGCGGCAGGAGAAGAAGGAGGCGAAGGCCGAGCGCAGGGAAGAAAAGCGGATCGAGAAGGAGCAGCGGGCCAGAGAGCGCCGCTGGGAAAAAGAGCTGGAGGCCGAGCAGAAGCTGCGCCGCCACAAGCCGGGCGACCTCTCCTTGGGGGAGGACAAGCAGCCTCCCGAGCCGGAACCGCAGCCGGAGGGGGCGCTGCCGATGCCGCCCACCTTCATGCCGCGCCGTCCCCGTGCGGGACAGCCGGCGGCGCTGCCGGAGGCCGTGCCGCAACCCGCCGCCCCTGTGGTGACGGCGACGGCGGAGCCCGTGACAGAGGCGCCTTCCGCGCCGCTGTCTGCGCAGCCTGCCGCAGCGGAGGCTGCCGTGCCGACGGCGGCCGCACCGTCCCCGGCCCCTGCGGAGGCAGCCGCGACGGTTGCCGATGCAGCCGCGACGGCCGCT
>JAFQKL010000070.1 GCA_017396965.1 Clostridia bacterium | reverse complement strand
CCCTCATTTTGCAGCAAAATTGCGCAGCCAAAACCCGTCCCCAGCCGGAACCTCTCTCCCGCAGATCTCTCCCGCAGACCTCTCCCGCAGAGCCTCCCGCCCCGCCCTCCGCGCAGGTCGGCGATCCGTCCCCCCCGGGATCTCCCGTCGGCCCCAAAAGCGAAAACCCGGAGGATTTTGCGGAGAATCCGCCCTTTTTCCCGTGTCAACTCTTGCTTTCTTTCCGTGCAGGCGGTATACTATAAAAATATCCTGAATGATTTTAATACGGAGGTGACAGCTTCTCCATGAACTACCAAAGCCTTTCCGTCGCCGAGCTTTCGGCCGAGCGCGACCGCCTGCAGGCGGCGCACCGGGAGTTCTGCAGCCACGGCCTTTCGCTCAACATGGCCCGCGGCAAGCCCTCGCCCACCCAGCTCGACCTCTCCGCCGCCTTCCTCGGCGCGCCCCATACCCACCTCTCCGCAACCGGCACCGACTGCCGCAACTACTCCACCCTCAACGACCTGCCCGAGACGGCGGCGCTCTTCTCCGAGCTGCTCGGCGTGCCGGAGGACTATATCATCGTCGGCGGCAACTCCAGCCTCAACCTGATGTACGACACCCTCTGCCGGATGCTGCTGTTCGGCACCCTCGGCAGCGAGCCGTGGGTCCACAACAAGCAGCGCAAATTCCTCTGCCCCGCCCCCGGCTACGACCGTCACTTCGCCGTCACCGAAGCCCTCGGCTTTGAGCTGATCACGATCCCCATGACCGAAACGGGGCCGGATATGGATCTCGTCGAGCGTCTGGTGGCGGAGGATGAGAACATCAAGGGCATCTGGAACATCCCCCTCTACTCCAACCCCGGCGGGGTGGTGTACAGCGATGAGACGGTGGAGCGGCTGGCCCGCATGAAGACCGCCGCCCCTGATTTCCGCATCATGTGGGACAATGCCTACGGCGTCCACCACCTCTATGAGCCGGTGGCCCTGCGGGACATCTTTGAAGCCTGTGAGCAGGCGGGGAATTTGGACCGCGTCTTCTACTTCTTCTCCACCTCCAAGGTCTCCTTCCCCGGCGGCGGGGTGGCGATGATGGCGATGAGCCCCGCCAACAAGGAGGAGGCGCTTAGGCGCATCTCGATTCAGACCATCGGCGCCGACAAATTAAACCAGCTGCGCCTGCTGCACAACCTGCCCACTGCCGAGGCGGTGCACGCCCACATGAGAAAGCAGGCCGACCTGCTGCGCCCCCGCTTTGAAGAGGTGCTGACCACCCTCGAGCGCGAGCTGGGCGACAGCGGCCTTGCCCACTGGAACAGCCCCCGCGGCGGCTACTTCATCTCGGTGGACGTGCTGCCCGGCTGCGCCAAGCGCGTGGTGGCGCTGGCCAGGGAGGCCGGGGTCACCCTCACCGGCGCCGGGGCCACCTTCCCTTATAAGAAGGACCCCAAAGACAGCAACATCCGCCTCGCCCCCACCTATCCCGGCATTGAGGAGCTGCGGCAGGCGGTGGATCTCTTCTGCCTGTGCGTCAAGCTGGCGGGGGCGGAGAAGCTGTTGGCCGAGGCGCAGTGAAGCGCGGTGTTTAATGAAGCAAAGGGAACGAAGCACAGTGTAACGAAGCACAGCGAAAAGGAGGAGCAAACGATGAGCAACCGTCATTTTGAAGAGGCCGCCTCCATGCGGCGGGCCGGGGTTTCCTGCGGCCAGTGTACCACCCTGCCTTATGCGGAGGAGTTCGGTCTCGACCGCGCCAAGCTCTCCGCCATGACGATGGCGCTGGGCGGCGGGTTTTCGCGCGGCAGCGTCTGCGGCTGCGTCAGCGGCGCTTCGCTGCTGCTGGGGCTGAAGTTCGGGCAGGAGGACGGGCCGGAGGCCAAGCAGAAGGTGACCGCCGCCGTCCGCGCGCTGGGCGAGGCGGTGGAGCAGCGGTTCGGCAGTGTCGACTGCACCGGGATTCTCGGCGTCAACGCCCAGACCCCGGAGGGGCGGGCGAAGTTCAACGAGCTGGGCCTGCGCGAGCGGATCTGCATCCCGGTGATGGAGTTCTGCATCGACTTTGTCGACAGCCGGGAGGCCTGACCGTGCGCTATCAGAGAGCGTTTGTCTTAAAGGACGGCAGCCGCTGCATCGTCCGCCACGCCGCCCCCGAGCGGGCGGCGGAGGTGCTGGAGCATATGCGCCTCGTCTCCGGCGAGACCGACTTTATGGCCCGCTACCCCGATGAGATCCTCACGCCGGACAGTCAGCAGCGGGCGCACCTCGCCAATGTCGAGGCCGATTTCGGCGAGGTCTACCTCTGCGCCGACCTGCCGGGCGTTGGGCTGGCGGGGGTGGCGTGGCTGGAGCCGGTGGCGCCGCTGGAGCGGTTTTGCCACCGCGCCGAGCTGGCGATCGCCGTCCGTCAGGCGCACACGGGGCGCGGCATCGGCCGCGTTCTGATGGAGGCGCTGGAGGAGTGCGCCCGCGCCGCCGGCTATCTGCAGATGGAGCTGGAGGTGGCGGCCCCCAACCTGCCGGCGCAGAGTCTGTATCACAAGATGGGCTACACCGTCTGCGGCCGCATCCCCAGGGCGCTCCGCTATCGGGACGGCCGCTTTTCCGAGATCTATTACATGGTCAAGCCCCTCTGAGGGCAATCCGACCACCGGGAGGAACCCCTATGACAAGAGATGAGGCCGTCGCCAGAATCCACGCCTCCTACCGCCCCGGCAAAAAGAGCGGCCATCAGCGGATGCGCCGTCTGCTCGAGCTGCTGGGCGATCCCCATCGGCAGCTGAAATTTGTCCACATCGCCGGCACCAACGGCAAAGGCTCCACCGCCGCCATGCTGGACAGCATCCTGCGCGCCGCCGGTCTTCGCACCGGCCGCTTTGTCTCCCCTTACCTGGAACGCTTTGAGGAGCGGATCACGGTGGACGGGGAGCAGATCGGCGAGGCGGCGCTGGTCTCCTGCTTAGAGCGGGTGCTGCAGGCGGGGGAGCGGCTGGTGGAGGAGGGCTTTACCCCGCCGACCGAGTTTGAAACCGTCACCGCCATCGCCTTTCTTCATTACTTAGACAGCCGCTGTCAGCTGGTGGTGCTGGAGGCGGGGCTGGGCGGGGCGCGCGACATCACCAACCTCATCGACACGCCGGAGGTCGCCATCCTGACCTCCATCTCCCTCGACCACACCGCCCAGCTCGGCAGCCGCCTCACCGATATCGCCAAGGACAAGGGCGGCATCATCAAGCAGGGCGGCCGGGTGGTGCTCTACCCGGTGCAGAAACCGGAGGTGGCACTGCTGCTGATGAAGCGCGCCCATGAGATGGGGGCGGAGGTGGTGGTGCCGGAGACCACGGCGCTGGAGGTGACCTACACCAGTCTCGACGGCAACGCCTTCACCTACCGCGGACGCCCTTACGAGCTGCCGCTGGCGGGGATGCACCAGGCGCTCACCGCCGTCACCGTGCTGGAGGCGGTGGCGCTGCTGCGCCGCCGCGGCTTCGACCTGCCGGAGGAGGCGGTGGTGCGGGGGCTGGACAGCGTCTCCTTCCCCGGCCGCATGGAGCTTCGGGGGGTGGAGCCGATCCGCGTGCTGGACGGCGGGCACAACATCGACGGGCTGGAGACGCTCTCCCGCGCCGTCGACCAGCTGCTGCGCCCGGAGATCCGCCGCTTGATTGTGGTGTTCGGCATCATGGGCGACAAGAGCTGGCAGCCCTGCCTTGAGACGGCCGCCGCCATGGCGGACACCCTGATTCTCACCACCGCCCCCGACCCGAGGACCGCGTCCCCCGCCGAGATGGCGGCGGTGAGTCCCTGCGCCGACACGCGGGTGGCAGAGGAGCCGTTTGCGGCCCTGCGCCTGGCACGGGAGCTGGCGGAGGCGGAGGACGGGATTCTCGTCTGCGGCTCGCTTTACCTGGTGGGACTGCTGCGCGGGGCGCTGGGGGAGGACTGATTCTCTTGGTTACAGTCTTGGGTACAGTCTCGATTACTTAGGAAAGAAAGACAGAGAAAGAAGCCTGCTGCGGGCCGTTTGGCCTGCGGCGGGCTTTTTGTTTTGGAGCAGAGCGGGGGGTGGGGAGCGGGAGAATGCAAATCAGGCGCAAATCCTGCCTGCCGCACACTTCCTAAGATAACGCGCGTGGGCCGCTTGCTTTGCCGGGATCTGTTTTCTTATGTGCGGCGTTTGTGCGTGCAGCGTTTGTTTTGGCCTTGTG
>JAFQKL010000069.1 GCA_017396965.1 Clostridia bacterium | reverse complement strand
TGCACCATGCCGTGGTCGGCATAGGAGTCGTTCAGCAGGCTGAGCACGACCCCGTCGGCGCGGCGCACCTGATCGTCGAAGGTGGAGACCCACGTCTCCTCCCCCATCCCCGGCCAGGAGAGATCCTCGCGCACCATGACGCAGAGATTGTCGTACTCCTCCTCCATGCTGCGCAGGACCATCCCCGCCCGCTGCCCGAGCGCCTCCGCCAGGGCGGGGTAGGCGGCGGCATCGCCAAAGAGGGTCACGCAGGAGGCCTCGCTGCGGACCAGCAGGCGGTCCTCGTCCCGATCCGCAAGGGACTGCTGCTGCTTTTGCAGCGGGAGCAGCGGGATGGCGGGGGCGGGCGGGGTGGGTTCGCCGCTCGGCGCGTCGCTGCCGGCGGGGTCCGTCGCCTCACCGCCGGGGGTGTCGGGGCCGGCCTGTTCGCCGCTGCCGGCAGGCTCATTTGTTGACCCGCTGCCGGACGGCTCCTCCGTCGCGGGCGGGGTCGGGGGATCCTGCTCCGTGTTCTGCGGCTCGCCGCCCTCTCCCTCCGTCCCGCTGCTGCAGGCGACAAGGCAGAGGAGCATGGCCAGAGCCAGCAGAAGGGCGGTCAGCTTGTAGCGTTTCATCATCGCGATCTTCCCTTTCTTCTGATGTCAATCCACGCATCACACATGGTTTGTTTTTTTGCTTCTTTACGGTTCTTTTTGTTCTTTTTTGTTCTTTGACCCGGGGCGCGGGCGCGGCCCCTGCGCCGAAGCCCTCGAAAAGAAGGGAGGCTGAGCCCCTTCTTTGGGTGTCGAAAAAGCCCTGGACAGCAGAAAAACGCTACCGGTTCTTTGTTTGACTTATGATTGGCGGATGGTTTGGCCTGTTGCGTTGTCGCGGGGGCCGACTGCGCCGTGTTGACGCGGGAGCCGACTGCGGTGCGTTGACGCGGGAACCGACCTCGTGGCGGGTACGCGGAGTCTACTCCCGGTCTTTTCGGGGAACCGCCCCGCCCTGACCCGACCCGACCCGCCGCTTGCAAAAACGGCGATGGCCGAAGGGGGCCAAGGCCCCCTTCGACCGGGTTGTCGTCCTCAGAATCCGCTCAGGCGGAACGCCACCAGCTCCATCGCCGACTTGTCGGCGCGGTCTTCGGTCAGGATCATCAGGATGCTGCCGTCGTCAAGCTTGGTGCCGCCGCAGAACCACGGGTAGTAGGTGCCGAACAGGTCACCGTCTCCCGCCGTGCCGATGCAGGTGCCGTCCTTGGTCCAGAGCACGACCTCGCGCAGGTTGCCGTCCAGCCCCAGGAAGCCGTTCTCCGTCTCCGCCATGAAGGTGATGCTGCCCATGCCCTCGCCCTGGGCGTCGGTCAGGGTCATCAGCAGGTTGCCGCCGGCGTCGTAGACGAAGACCTTATGTCCGCTGTCATCGGCGGCCGCGCCGCTCGCGAGAATGTAATTGTGATCCACGTTGACGTGGGAGATGATGTCCACCTCCGGGAAGGTGATCGGCGTGGTGCTCAGCACGCCGCCGGCAAGGGAGATCTTTTCGCACTCGGGGGAAGAGAACCAGCTGATGCCCCAGCTGCCGGAGGGGTGCATGGCGACGTAGTCGGGGCCCTCATAGGAGGCGGTCTGTGCGCCGTCCCTGTAGCCAACCATCGGCTCCATGAAGGCGGAGATCCAGAGGGTGCCGTCCTCCGCCGCCGAAATGGCGTCGTACTCGCCGCCGAGGGCGATGTCGGCCTCAAAGGTGAGCTTCTCGCCGTCGTAGGCATACTGCCGGAGCGCTCCGTCCACCAGCAGATAGGCCTTGCCTTCCGACACGGCCACGGCGTGCTCAAAGGTCTCGTCGGTGCGGATCAGCTCCTCGATGGGCAGCCACTGGCTGTGCAGGGTGTGGGTGCCCACCATGACGCTGCTCGGCGCGGCGGAGAAGGGCTCGCCCTCCCAGTACCAGGGGCCGTCCACGTTGCCGACGTCCTCAAGCTTGATCGAAAGGCCGGAGAGCAGCTGTGCCACCCGCTCGTCCTCATACTCGCCGATGGCGCGGATCATCACCGTGGCCCCCGCGCCCTCGACGCGGTTGAAGTAGCGCACACAGGGGTCGCCCCAATAGCTCCCCTCCTGCACCAGACAGTCCACGCCGCCGACCTTGACGAGGTCGTAGGCGTGGTTGACCTCGTACTCGTACTGGTCGAAGCCGTAGGCCACCAGGTCCTCACGGAAGGAATAGGGCTCGTCCAGCTCCACGCAGATCGCCACCGTGACCAGGGAGGAATCCTCACCGGAGGGGATGCGCAGCTCGATCTCGGTGTAGTCCTCATCGTCGCGGAGGTCGTCCTCCTCATAGACCCAGGCCGTGTCGTCGTAGACCAGCGTCCAGAGGTGGGTCTCCAGCGTCGCGCCGGCGGAGGGGTTCTGCGGGGTCTGGGTCTCCTGATTCTGGGACTCCTGGGTGTCGGGGCTGTCGTCGCCCCCCTCGTCTCCTCCGCTGCAGGCGGTCAGCGACAGCAGCAGCAGCAGCGCAAGCAATAATGCAAAGATCTTTTTCATGTTCGTCTCCTCCTTAAGATATCGTAGCTTTTCCGTCTGTCTACAGATTATGGGACACGGCTCTGCGCTCCGTCTGGCGAAAAGCCTGCCGCCGGTTGGACCGGGAAGACAGCGGCATCCCCTGCGTCGCCCATCGGCTACTTGCGAAACAGCTTGCCGAAGAAGCCCTGCTTCACCTTGCCCTCCTCGATGTCGTTGGCCATCTCGACCCCCTCCTTGACCGCCTCCTCCACGCTGCCGCCGGTGAGCGCCGCCTTGAGGGCGGCGGCGGCGGTGTCGCCGAGGTTGCGCAGCTGCATCTCGTTTTTGCGCTCTAAGTCAAACTCGCTCTTGCCGAGCCAGGCGCGGCGGTCGCGGTTGATGCGGTTTGCTAAATCGTGGAAGTCGGCCACGTCTTTCTCGTCCACGTCCGACTGGATGCGCACCTCGCGGATGGCGGCGTCGTCGTAGGGGAAGAGGAGGGTGCAGCGCTTCACCTTGCCCTCGCCGTCGCGCTCCTCCTCCACTCTGGCGTACTCGGCGGCGGCGTTCATCACCTCGCCGCGCCGCGCCCCGTCGAACACATCCCCCTCCGGGCGCAGCTCATAGGGGATCATGCGCGAGAACCAGAAGACGGGGATCTGCGCCTCGCGGCTCATGACATCCAGCTTGAGCTGGAAGGCGCCGAGGGCGGTGTTGCAGCGGTAGTGGACGCGGGTCCTGCCCAGATCCCAGGTGTTGAAGCTGCGCTCGGCGCGGGCGAAGCGGCCTTCGGCGGCGTCGAAGCTGGCCTCAAAGTCGGCGGCCTCCTGGGCGAGGGTGTCCATCATCCGCTGGGCGGCGTCTCTTGAGGTGTAGTCCATGCGGGCGAAGTAGTTGGTTTTGCGTTTGCAGTCGTTGCAGATATACTCCTTGGTTGCCAGTTTGGAGCGTTTGAGGGCTCCCACCTCGGTCCCGCAGAAGGTGCAGGCTTCTTTACTGAACAGTCCCATCGTTCTCTCTCCTTTTCTCACAGGATGGTGAATCTCTTCCCGAAACCGCCTGCAAAAACAGGGCGAAAGCCTGTTGATTCGTGCGGACACGGGTGGTATACTGAAAAGAAGGGGCGGCCTCTGTGTTCGTTGGCGCGTGGACAGAGGACTTTCTTTCGGGTGCATCGCTCCCCGAAAAGAAAGGGGTACCCCTCAGTTCATTTCAGTGAAACGGCAAGGACTATACCCTCCTTCTCACACCTTGCGAGGACTATGATACGGATTTTTCCCGCCTTTGTCCCCATCCCAACCCCCCAAAAGGTTGGGATTGCCGCCGATTTCCCGCTTTTTTTGTGAAAAATGGGGGGGAGCCGGGTGGGAAAGCCCAAAAATGAGGAGGAAACCCTGATGAAACGATGGATTGCTTTCTTATTGACTGCACTGCTTTTGCTGCTGCCACTGTCCGCCTGCAAAGAACAACCGCTGCTCGATCCCGAGGCGCCGGTCACCCTCACGCTGTGGCACGTTTTCGGTGAGCAGGCGGATGCGCCGATGAACCGGCTGGTGGAGGAGTTCAACGCCACGGTGGGGCAGGAGCAGGGCATCCTGATCAAGGTGACCAACGTCACCAACACCTCCAGCATCCGCGAGCAGCTGCTGGAGGCCCTCTCCGACAAGCCGGACGCGCCGGAGGTGCCGGATCTCTGCACCCTCCACGCCAACGTCGCTGTTGACATCGGCCTCGACCACCTGCTCGACTGGAACAGCTGCTTTGACGAGGAGACGCTGTCCGGCTATGTCCCGGAGTTTCTTGCCGACGGCACCATCGACGGCAAGCTGGCCGTCTTCCCGCTCTCCAAATCCACCTACGCCCTCTTTGTCAACGGCACCCGCTTCAGCCAGTTCTCGGCCGACACCGGGGTGACCCTTGCCGATCTCGCCAGCTGGGAGGGCTTCTTTGCCGCGGCCGAGGCCTACCACGAGTGGTCCGGCGGCAGCCCGTTTTGCGCCTTTGACTACCTGATCCGCCATGTGGAGTTTGACCGCATGAGCAAGGCGGGCGATTTTTCCTACACCGAAAGCGGCTGGTATGACACCGCCGACCCCGTGCTCCGCGCCTCCTGGCTGCAGTTCGCCCTGCCGCTGGTGAAGGGGCAGATCTCGGTGGCCGACCTCTATGCCAGCACCCATGTGGCCGCCGGCGAGGCGCTGTCCGGCATCGGCTCCACCGCCGGCATCGCCTACTATGGGGACACGGTGACCTATCCCGACAATACGTCCGAACCGATGAATCTCACCGTGCTGCCCCTGCCCAAAACCGGGGAGGGCGAGCAGTTCATGCCGATGAGCGGCGTCGGCCTCTGCGCCACCCGCTCCACCGAGCAGAAGGCGGCGGCGGCCGCCATCTTCACCCGCTGGCTCACCGAGGGGGCGCGCAACCTCGACTTTGTGGTGGAGACGGGCTATATGCCGGTCAGCAACGGCGCCTTTGAAGCCATCGCCGACTACCCCTTCGAGGACGCCGTCACCGCCAGCCTCTTTGAGGCCATCGGCACCATGCGCGCGCAGTACACCCCCATCGTCCGCCCCACCATCGGCGGCTATTATGAGAAGACCGACCTGCTCTACGAGTGGCTGCGGCAAAATCAGGCCGCCCTTTGGGAGCGGGCCGCAGCCGGTGAGAGCGCCGAGGCGCTGGCGGAGGAGACCTGGGACTTTTTCTGCTCCATCGCTTAAGGCGGAGGACGGTCGATGCGCATCTTTTCCGCCCCTCCCTACTCCGAATGGTCGATGCGGCGCAAGCTGTTCGGCCATATGCTGCTGCTGGCCATCCTGCTGCTGCTGACGCTGCTGGCCGGCCTGCTGCTGACCGGCCGCTTTGACAGCGCCGGCAAAAACGCCGCCGAGGCGCTGGAGCTGCAGATGGAGATGTTTGAAAAGGACGTCGCCACCGCCTTCTCCCGCCTCGCGGCGGCGGGGATTTCGCTCACAGAGGACCTCGCCGTCCTGCTGGACGCCCACTGCGCCGCCCGCGGCCTGACGGTGGAGGACCTCAGCGACAACGCCGCCGAGATCGCCGCCGTGCAGGAGCTGCTGCTGGAGCCGCTGCGTCAAAAGCTGCTGCAGGAGAACTGCTCCGGCGTCTTTTTGATGCTGGAGGCCACCGCCAACCGCCGGCTGGCGGGCGCGGCACATTCGCGCACCGGGCTTTACCTGCAGCGCAGCGGCTACAAGACGGCGAACAAGAGCGTCTCGCTCTACCGCGGCCTCGCCGAGGTGGGCCGCCGTCACCACCTGGTGCTGCACAACAGCTGGCGGCTGGAATTTCGCACCGACGTCTTCCCGAACTACAAAGAGGCCGCCGCCCTGGCCGGCCGCCCCCGCGAGGAGGCCTGGATGCTCACCGGCATGGTGCCCCTGCCGGGGACGAGCGAGCGGGTGCTGCTGCTGGCCCTGCCGGTGGTGGGGGAAGGCGGCCGCTTCTACGGCGTCTGCGGCTTTGAGATCAGCGCCAGCTACTTCGCCACCTACCACGCCCAGCCCACCAAGCTCTCCCACCTCACCTGCCTGCTCACCGGGGACAGCACCGAGGACGGTCTGCTGGACGCCGATCAGGGGCTGAGTTGCGGCGTGTCCAAGGACTATTACCGCGCCCCCAGAGGCGCGCTGGCCCTCCGCCCCGCGCAGCACGGTCTCTCCCGCCTCACCGGGGAGGAGCTTTCCTACATCGGCCTCACCCGCACCCTCTCCCTTTCGCCGAGCAACCCGCCGCACACGCTGGCGGTGTTGATGCTCCGCTCCGACTACGACCGCGCCGTCACCACGTCGCTGCTGCAAAACGTCCTCCTCTGGGCGCTGCTCCTCTTTTTTGCCGTCAGCTGCTGCCTCTTTTTCAGCCGTCACTATCTAACGCCGATTCAAAAGAGTCTCGAGCAGATCAAGTCCGACCGGCGGGAGGCCGCCCGGTCGCCGTATCCCGAGATCAACGACCTCTTTCTCTACCTTGCCGAGCAGGACCGAAAGCATGAGGACTCGCTCCACGCCCTGGCCGAGGAGAAGCAGGCGGCACAGAGCGAGCGCGACCGGCTGGAGCAGGAGTATCACCGCGCCCGCCTGGTTTACGACAAGGCGCGAAACGACTGTGTCCTCGCGCAGACCGAGCTGGCGGAGGCCCGGCGCGAGCTGGACCGCCTCGCCAGTTCGCGAAAAAGTGAGATTGACCCTGCCGACTATCAGCACTTTCTGACCGGCATCGGGCTGCTGACCGTCACTGAGCGGCGGATCTTCGACTGGTATCTTGAAGGCAAGAGCGCAAAGGAGATTCTCGTCCTCTCCGGCATCATGGAGAGTACGCTCAAGTACCACAACCGCAACATTCTCGGCAAGCTCGGCCTCTCCTCGCGAAAGCAGATGCTTCGGTATGCCGCGCTGATGAAGCAGCAGGAGCAGGCGGGGGAGTCGGAGTGACGGTGGGGAGGGGAGTGGAAGGGGAGTGGAAAAGGAGGAAAACCGTCTGCGGACGGTTTTCTTTGATTGGATTCGCCCACCCGCCCGCCCTTGGGGGATTCCGCCGTTGCGACGGCGGCCTACCTTGGGTGCGCTGGTTTGAGCCTCCGCGCCCGGCCTGAAGGCTGGGGACACACCCGCCCGACGCTCGCTCCCTGACGGTCGCTCGGGACGGGGGGTTGCGGGGAACCACTTTCTGCAGAATTCCACCTTCCCCCGCCCCTCCCGACTTCCTTCTTTGGAAACACCTCTACTCCCGCAATCCCCCTGCGTCTTCCTCCGCTCCCGGTGCAAGCACCTCCCGCTTCGGAATCCGCCGTCGGGCTAATTGCTCCTGTTCAGGCTGTCGCCGCCTGCCGACCGAAGGTCGGACAGACGGAAAGGGGGCGCGGCCCCCTTTGACCCCCGGGAGTTTCGCCGTCTGCGGACGGCGACCAAGGGGGCGGAAGAGGGACTAGCCCCTCTTCCCCCTTGGATCC
>JAFQKL010000068.1 GCA_017396965.1 Clostridia bacterium | reverse complement strand
TTTTTTCTTTCGGCGGGGTTTTGGCGGGGTTTTAGCGGGGGTTTCGGCCGGTGCGACAGGCGGATGGGTGCGCAAAAGTGCGGTGACGGCGGCGGTTTTGCCTCCGTCTCAAAAAAACAATCAAAAAATCCGAAAAAATCCTCGCGGACTGATTGAAAAGATTCCCGAATTTGTTATAATATAGATTAACTACTGTCTTGCGAAGGGAGGGGTGCCGATGAACAGAGGGCGGATTCGCCGCAGTCTCAAAGGCATGGCGAAACGAATGCTCAAGGGCAGTTGGGGCATGGCTGTTCTGGTGCTGGCGGCACCTCTGGCAGTGCGGCTGGCGTTTACCGGCCTGCTGTACGCCGCGGCCATCCTGCTCGGGCTTGATCCCGCCGCCGTTGCGGTGGGCAGCGGCCAGAGCGCCTCGGCTGCCCAGCTTATGGATTATACCAGACTGAGCAACATCACCGCCCTGCTCCAGTGGGTGCTGGTCACCCCGCTGGGACTGGGGGTTGTCGCCTGGTTCCTCGGCCTGCTGGACGGGGCGCCGGAGCCGCTGTCCTACGCCTTCTGCTGGCTGGACAGTCTGGGCCGGGTGGGCAAGTCGCTGCTGCTGTCGCTGACAGTCGGCCTGCGGATGCTGCTCTGGTCGCTGCTCTTTTTGCTGCCCACTGTGGCCGGCCTTGCCTTTTTCGTCACCTGGCGGCATGAGACACTGCCGCCCCTGCTGCCCGGCTGGATGACCGGCAGCTTTGCCTATGAGCAGATCACCCCCTCGGCCGTGATGTCGGCAGAGGATCTGCAGCTGTTTTTTGAACAAAATCCCGACCTGCTGGTGACCTTTGCCCTCTGCGCCGTCGCCGTGATCGCGGTTTTGATCGCCCTGTCCCTCTTTTTGCTGCGCTACCTGCCGGCCAGATTTCTCATCAACCGCCATCCCGAGCAGCGCTGCCGGGAGATTCTGCGGGAGAGCGTGCGCATCATGAAGGGCCGCAAGCTGGAGGCTGCCGTCTTTTCGCTCAGCTTCGTCGGCTGGGCGGTGGTGGCGGTGGCGGCGGTGGAGCTGATCGCCGTCCCCGTGCGGATGCTGCCCGCTCCCGCGCTGTCGGTGGCCACGGTGCTGCTGTTGCCGCTGCCGCTGCTGGTGCTGTCGGCCTACTACACCCTGTCGCTCCAGCTCTTCTGCCAGTACGCGGACGACGCCCGTCGCCTCAGCGAGGGCCGCGCCCCCTACGAAGTTCAGCTCGACGCCCCGCCCCTGCCGGGGGTGGAGGGCCTCTCTCCCTTTGACCCCGCCGGCCCGGAGGCCGGTGACCCGAATTAAGTAATCCATCACAGTAAGGAGGAATCCCCCGTGAGTGAGAAGAACACCTATTATATCACAACACCCATCTACTATCCTTCCGACAATCTCCACATCGGCCACGCCTACTGCACCGTCGCCGCCGACGCCGAGGCCCGTTTCCGCCGCCTCGAGGGCTATGATGTCATGTTCCTCACCGGCACCGATGAGCACGGCCAGAAGATCGAGCGCAAGGCGATCGAGGCCGGCAAGACCCCGAAGCAGTATGTGGACGACATCGTGGTCGGCATCAAGGAGCTGTGGAAGATCTTAAACATCAGCAACGACCGCTTCATCCGCACCACCGACGACTACCATGTCGCCGCCGTGCAGAAGATCTTCAAGAAGCTCTACGACAAGGGCGATATCTACAAGCACGTCTACGAGGGCTGGTACTGCACCCCCTGCGAGTCGTTCTGGACCGAGCATCAGCTGGTGGACGGCAAGTGCCCCGACTGCGGCCGTGAGGTGGAGCTGACCAAGGAGGAGAGCTACTTCTTCCGTCTCAGCAACTACCAGAAGAAGCTCGAAGAGCTGTATGAGAAGAACCCCCACTTCATCTCGCCCCAGACGCGGCTTAACGAGATGCTCGCCAACTTCATCCGCCCCGGTCTCGACGACCTGTGCGTCTCCCGCACCTCCTTCAAGTGGGGCATCCCCGTCACCTTCGACGAGGGCCACATTGTCTACGTCTGGGTGGACGCCCTCAGCAACTACATCACCGCCCTCGGCTGGGGCAGCGATGACGATTCCCTTTACAAGAAGTACTGGCCGGCCAATGTCCACCTGGTGGGCAAGGAGATCGTCCGCTTCCACACCATCATCTGGCCCGCCATGCTGATGGCGCTGGATGAGCCGGTGCCGGAGATGGTCTTTGGCCACGGCTGGCTGCTGCTGGCGGGCGGCAAGATGAGCAAGTCGAAGGGCCACGTGGTCGATCCCGTCGTCCTCTGCGAGCGTTACGGTACCGACGCCATCCGCTACTTCCTGCTCAGAGAAGTGCCCTTCGGTTCGGACGGCGTCTTCTCCAACGAGGCCCTCATCGGCCGCATCAACTCCGACCTCGCCAACGACCTCGGCAACCTGGTCAGCCGCACCCTCACCATGAGCCAGAAGTACTTCGACGGCAAGGTGACCCCCGGCACCGCCGGCGAGTTCGACGGCGACCTCAAGGCCCTCGCTGACGAGGTGGTGGGCAAGTACACCGAGCTGATGGAGCAGATGCTGTTCTCCAACGCCTTCGCCGAGGTCTTCCGCCTCGTCTCCCGCGCCAACAAGTATATTGATGAGACGATGCCCTGGAAGCTGGCCAAGGAAGAGGACCAGAAGGACCGTCTGCGTCAGGTGCTTTATAACCTCTGCGAAGTGCTGCGCATCGTCGCCCTGCTCTGCCAGCCCGCCATGCCCGAGACCAGCGAGAAGATTCTGGGCTACCTCGGTGCGGACGAAAAGGGCCGCAGCTGGGAGAGCGTGAAGCACTTCGGCTCCACCGCCGCCTTCGCCACCGGCAAGGGCGAGATCCTCTTCCCGAGAATCGACCTCGAGAAGGAGCTGGAGGCGCTGGAGAAGGACAAGGAGAAGCGCGCCGCCGAGGCCGCCAAGGCTGCCAAGAAGGCGGAGAAGGCCGCTGCCAAGGAGGAGAAGAAGTCCTCCCATGCCGCCGCCGAGCCGGCTGACGAGATCACGATTGCCGACTTTGCCAAGCTCAACCTGCGTGTGGCCAAGATCACCGCCTGCGAGCCGGTGCCCAAGGCGGACAAGCTGCTCAAGCTGACCCTCGACCTGGGCGGCGAGACCCGCACCATCGCCTCCTCCATCCGTCCCTGGTACTCCGCCGAGGAGCTGGTGGGCCGTCACATCGTCATCGTCGCCAACTTGAAGCCCGCCGTCTTCCGCGGCGTTGAGAGCCACGGCATGCTGCTGGCCTGCGAGAACAGCGCCGACGATGTCAAGCTGATCTTTGCCGATGACTGCCAGCCCGGCAGCCCGGTCAACTGACCGATCACACCCCGGATCCCGGTTTCCGGTTGACAAATTCCGGTTGACCAGTCCGACGATTGCCTCTGTTTTCCCAAAGCCGAGGCCCGCCGCAATCAACGGTTGCGGCGGGCCTCTTTAGAAGGTTCGTTTTGAAGCCAAGTTTTGTTCCCAAAGATGCCGGGGGCGACGGTCCTGCCCTCGTTCCCGGCATCTGTGTCCCCGGAAAGGAGTGATTCCGATGCTCTTTGATTCCCATGCGCATTACGACGATCCCCGTTTTGACCAAGACCGCGAGACGCTGCTCGCCTCGATGCAGGCAAACGGCGTCTCCCGCATCCTCTGCGCCGCCACCGATGTGAACTCGGCCGATGTCTGCATCGGCTACGCGGAGAAGTATCCCTTTCTCTGGGCCTCGGCGGGGGTGCATCCGCATGAGGCCAAGTCGTTCGACCCCGCCGACCTGCCCCGCCTCGAGCGGCAGCTGGCGCATCCGCGCTGCGTCGCCGTCGGCGAGTGCGGGCTGGACTATGCCTTAAACCGCTCTCCCAAGGAGACCCAGATCGCCGCCTTTCAGGTGCAGCTGGCGCTGGCCAAGCGTCTCGACCTGCCGGTGATCGTCCACGACCGTGAGGCCCATGCCGATACGCTGCGGCTGCTCAGGGAGTCCGGCTGCCGCGGCGTCGTCCACTGTTATTCGGGGTCGGCGGAGATGGCGCGGGAGCTGGTGGAGCTGGGGTTTTACATCTCGTTTACCGGCGTCATCACCTTCAAGAACGCCCGAAAGAGCCTTGAGGTGGTGAAGGCCGTGCCGCGTGAGCGGCTGATGATCGAGACCGACGCCCCCTACCTCACCCCCGAGCCCCACCGCGGCAAGCGCAACGACTCCACCTATGTGCGCCACACCTGCCAGGCGATGGCGGATGTGCTGGGGCTTTCGTTTGAAGAGACGGCGGCGCTCACTTACGAGAACGCCTGCCGTTGCTTCGGCATCGAGCCGTGACCCGTTATTTTTTGTAAAGAATACGAAAAACATTTCAAAAGGAGACTGTCATGTCCTACGAAATCACCCTCCTCTCCCCTGCCGACCTGCCCTCCTACAAGGCGCTGATCGACGAGGCGTTCGACGGCAGCCAGCCGATCGAGATCTATCGGAAATACGCCGCCTCAGACGTGTACAAAATCTGGGTGGTCAAGGAGGGGGATGCCATCGTCGGCAGTGTGACGACGGTGGAGATTCCGCTCTTTACCTTTGGCTTCCAGCCCTGCCTCGAGCTGTTCAACGTGGCGGTGCTGAAGGCGGCGCAGCGGCGCGGCATCGGCCGGGCGCTGCTCGAGTTTGTCATCGACAAGGCGAAGGCGGACGGCTACAAGTCGATCTCCCTCACCTGCCTGCGCACCGCCGACCCCGCCCGGGCGCTGTATGAGAGCGTGGGGTTCAAGCTGGCGGACAGTGTGAAGTACGCGATGTATTTTTAACTGCGTGTTTGCGGAAAGGAGCTCTGTGAA
>JAFQKL010000067.1 GCA_017396965.1 Clostridia bacterium | reverse complement strand
GACCTGGTCGGTAAGGTCGAGGCCGGTATCCCCGAGGATGACCCCCGCAACCCCGCCGTCATCGCCGACCACGTCGGTGACAACGTCGGTGACGTGGCCGGTATGGGTGCTGACCTGTACGAGTCCTACATGGGCGCCCGCGTCTCCGCCTCCGCGCTCGGTGTTGCCGCCGGTTTCGGCACCGCCGGCTTCATTCTGCCCATGGCGCTCGCCGGCTTCGGCGTGCTCGCCTCCTTCATCGGCACCTTCTTCGTCAAGACCGAAGAGGGCGCGGATCAGAAGCAGCTGCTCGGCTCGCTGCGCAAGGGCACCTATGTTTCCGGTATCCTGGTCGCCATCGGCGCCTACTTCCTCTGCAACGCGATCCTGCCCAGCAACGCGCTCGGCATCTATATCGCCATCCTCTCCGGCCTGATCGCCGGTATCGCCATCGGCTACTTCACCGAGTACTACACCGACTCCTCCTACAAGCCCACCCAGGAGCTGTCCTCCAAGTCTGAGACCGGTTCCGCCACCATCATCATCGGCGGTCTGGCCCTCGGCATGAAGTCCACCGCGATTCCGCTGCTCATCGTCTGCGTTTCGGTTCTGATCTCTTACTACGCCGCGGGCGGCATGGGCAACTTCGCCCTCGGTCTCTACGGCGTCGGCATCTCCGCCGTCGGCATGCTCTCCACCCTCGCCATCACCCTCGCCACCGATGCGTACGGCCCCGTGGCCGACAACGCCGGCGGCATTGCCGAGATGTGCGGCCTCGGTGAAGAGGTCCGCGAGCGCACCGATGCGCTGGACGCTCTGGGCAACACCACCGCCGCCACCGGCAAGGGCTTCGCCATCGGCTCCGCCGCTCTGACCGCCCTCGCCCTGATCACCTCCTTTGTCGATCAGGTCAACCTCTATGACCCCACTGCGCTCAATATGCAGATCACCAACCCGCCCGTCCTCATCGGCCTGTTTGTCGGCGGCATGCTGCCCTTCCTGTTCAGCGCCATGACCATGGAGGCGGTCGGCCGCGCCGCGCAGTCGATCGTCGTCGAGGTCCGCCGTCAGTTCAAGGAGATCCCCGGCCTGATGGAGGGTACCGCTGAGCCTGACTACAAGAGCTGCGTTGACCTCTGCACCCGTTCCGCTCAGAAGGAAATGGTCATGCCCGCTCTGCTCGGTATCGTCAGCCCCGTTCTGGTCGGTCTGATCCTCGGCGTCAACGGCGTCGTCGGTATGCTGGCCTCCTCCACCGTCTCCGGCTTCGTGCTTGCCTGCATGATGAGTAACGCCGGCGGCGCCTGGGACAATGCCAAGAAGTATATCGAAGCCGGCAACCACGGCGGCAAGGGCAGCGAGCAGCACAAGGCCGCTGTCGTTGGCGACACCGTCGGCGACCCCTTCAAGGACACCTCCGGTCCTTCCATCAACATCCTCATCAAGCTGCTCAGCGTCGTGGCCGTTGTCTTCGTGCCGGTCATCGTCCAGTTCTCCCTCATCAAGTAAGAGCAGTCTGACCGTTGACAAAACCCCCTTCCGCCCACCGGCGGAAGGGGGTTTTTCTGTGGCTTGACCCGTCTTGAAAAAACTACACCAAATCACTCTTTTTTAGACTTGACAAATACCCCTGAGGGGTATATACTGTGATCAGAAAGAAATGGATCTTGCGCCGCCGCCGCGTTCCGTCGCAAAAGAGCATGGGCCGCGAGCGTCCGCCGCGTGAGGCGTGTGAAAGGGGAAGGATCAAGATGGATCATTCAGAGAGCTGCTGCGTCCGAAAACGGCGGGAGCCGTGGGAGGAGCAGGAAAAGAAGCGCATGATCAACCGTCTCTCGCGCATCGAGGGGCAGATCAAGGGCATCAAAGCGATGGTGGAGGAAGACCGTTACTGCGGCGACGTCCTCACCCAGGTGGCGGCCGCCGAAAAGGGCCTGCGGGCCTTCTCCATTCAGCTGGCCAAGAGTCACTTCCACTCCTGCGTCATCCCGGACATCCGGGAAGAGGGCGAGGAGTTGGCCAATGAGTTTATGGAGCTGTTTGAACAGCTTGCCAAATGACCCCCGCCCCTGCCGACCGGGCAGTGGACGAAAGACAAGGGTCGTCAATGGGGCGGCAAAGGCCCCCAATCAGGAAAACCAGGTGATCCGAAAGGAGGATCCGAACAGTGAGCAACAACAATATCCCCGCCGGCAGCGTCCGGCGGATCTGGCAGATCGGCGGCATGAGCTGCGCCGCCTGTGCCGCGGCGGTGGAAAAGGCCGTCCGCAAGCTGGATGGCATCAGCGATGCCTCCGTCAACCTCATCACCGAAAAACTCACCCTCGTCAGCGGCAGGGATGTCGCGGCAGAGGATGTCGTCAAGGCGGTTCAAAAGGCGGGCTTCACCGCCGAGCTGCTCAGCGAAGAACACCCGGAAGAGCAGCCGCCGGCCCCTGCCGCCGGTGACAACGCCGCCAAACACATTCAGATGCTCTTCGCTGTCGGCGGCATGAGCTGCGCAGCCTGCTCCGCCGCCGTCGAGAAGGCGGTGGGCAAGGTGCCCGGCGTCGCCAAGGCCAGCGTCAATCTCATCATGGAGCGGTTGACGGTG
>JAFQKL010000008.1 GCA_017396965.1 Clostridia bacterium | reverse complement strand
TCCACTCCATCCACCTCATCAAACCCCACTGTGAGCCCGCCGGACTGGCCGGTATAGTTGCACACCACCCTCAGCTCTCCATCGTAGACATACACGGCCTGGACGAAGTTTTCAATCAGCTCTCGCTGATTGTGCTTTTCCTGATAGTCAAGGGTGCGGTAGGAGTTGACCCAGAAGGCGAGCTGCGCGGCGTCGACCTGATTGAGGAGGACGGTCTCGAGTGCGATGGTGGATTCGAGCTGCTTGCGCTCGGCTTCCAGCGTCAGCAGCCGCTCTTTGGTGGATTCGGTGAGCAGGCCCTGCTCGATGGCGCGCATAAGGTTGGCGATCGAGGCCTTGACCTCGGCGAGCTCGGCCTTGAAGCCCTCGAGCGGGGAGTCTTTGTTCAGCTCAACCTGGAAGCGCCGGTAGGCGTCGGTCAGCGCGGCGACAAAGCGCTCATCCGCAATCATCCGCTGCACCGAGGCGGCGACCGTCTCCTCCAGCCAGTCCTTGCGGACGTTGCGCTTGGAGCAGGTCTTTTTCAGCCGCTTTGCCTGACAGGCGTAGTAATGATGCGTGTCCCCTGTCCGGCTGGTGCCGGAGATTCCTACCATCGGTGTGCCGCACCGGCCGCAAAAGAGCTTGCCGGTGAGGAGAAAGTCTGCATTGTCGCCCCTGCGTCGTCCGCGGGGGCCTGTTTTTTGTCTGCGTTTTTCTTGCACGGCATCAAACAACTCCTTCGACAGAATCGCCGGTGCGCCGTCTTCGAGGCGGATATCGGCGAACTGGTAGACTCCTATGTACAGCTCATTGGTGAGGATGCGGTGAAAACTGTTCTTGTTCCAGGCATGGCCACGGCTGGTCTTGATGCCGCGAGCGTTGAGGTCGGCGGCGATCTCGGCAAAAGGGACGCCGCGCAGGGTGCGCTCATAGATCTCGCGGACAACGGCGGCGCCGGCCTCGTCGATGGCAAACCGTCCGTCCGCCCCTTTTTTGTACCCGAGCGGGAGGGGGCCGTTGACCATGCCCTTCTCGGCGTTGCTCCTCATCCCGCGCAGGACATCTTCCGCCATATTCTCGATGTAAAACTGATTGACATTCATCATCGAGCGCAGGGCAAAGCGGCCGGCGGCGGTGTCATCGAACGCCTCTTCCACATAGAGGCAGGCGATGCCCAGCTCCCGCAGGCGGGCGTCGTTGCGCATGGCATCGAGCATATTGCGGCCCATGCGGTTGGATTTCCAGGCGAGGACGACGCGGAACTTCCCCTGCTCGGCCTCCCGCATCATCCGTTGAAACTGCGGCCTGCGGTCGGTCTTGCCCGAGACGGCCTTGTCGGCATAGACCTCCACCACCTGAAGCTTTTGCAGGGCGGCGAACTCAGTGCAGCTCTCCACCTGCTGCTCGATCGACACATCTCGCTGGTTGTGGGAGGAGTAGCGGGCGTAGATCACAGCGCAGCCGGCAAGGGGGTCGGCGGCGGTGGGTTTCTTCTTAGCCATTCTTATGTCCCCTTTATCGCTCAGCATCAGGATCCACGGAGATGTCCTCCACAGCACGGGCCCCGTTCAGGCATCGATTGTGGCCATACTTTGTCAAGAGCAAAGTGATGTCATCATCAGGAAATTCAAAGATCACTTCGCGCGTACAGCTTCCATCTTCAGGATTGATTTCAAGATAGGATGTCGCTGTTGCTCCGTGTGGATAGTAAAGCATTTTCTTATCGTCAGAT
>JAFQKL010000066.1 GCA_017396965.1 Clostridia bacterium | reverse complement strand
TGCAGCAGACTGCCAAGCGCCCCCGCCTCCACTATGGGTGGATCGTCGTGCTGGGATGTACCCTGATGATGGGCACCAGCTACGGCCTCTTTTACAACTGCAACAGCGTTTTCGTCAAGCCGGTGTGCGAGGATCTCGGCTTCGCCCGCGGGCCGTTTACCTTGTATACGACCATTGTCAACTTTGTCTCGATGTTCACCCAGATCGTCTATGGCGAGCTGTACCGCAAGCACCGCGTGATCCCCTTCACCCGCGGCTGCTCGGTGGTGATCGTCCTCTCCATCCTAGGCTACAGTTTTTCAACCAAACTCTGGCATTTCTACCTCTTCGGCACCATCCAGGGCCTGACGCTGATCCCCCTCGCCTCCCTCTCCATCGCCCAGCTGGTCAACCACTGGTTCGCGGACAAGCGCGGCCTGGCGACCGGCATCGCCGTCTCCGGCTCCGGCATCACGGCGGCGCTGATCACGCCGGTGCTCACCCGGGTGGTGGCGGAGGTCAGCTGGCGCGCCGGCTTTCGCATGCTGGCGGCGATCGGCGCGGCGCTGCTGTTTGTGTCCACCTTCCTGCTGCTGCGCGAAAAGCCCTCCGACCTCGGGATGCTGCCCTACGGACTGAAGACCGACGCGGCGGCCGGTGGCGACGCTGCGCCGGTGCAGCTGCCGGAGGCCGTCGGCCTCACCCGCGCCGAGGCGCTGCGCACCCCGGCGCTCTGGCTGCACGTCCTTGGATTCTTCATTATTTTACTCTGCGGCATGGGCGTGAACCCGCATATTATCTCCTATTTAACAGACATCGGTTATTCCGAGGGCCTGGCCTCGACGGTGGTCAGCCTGGTGATGACCTGCATGATCTTCGCCAAAATCTCGATGGGCGCGCTGTTTGACAAGATCGGCGCCGTGTGGGCCTCGGTGTTTGTCGGCTGCTGCGTGATCCTGTCGATGGCGGCGCTGGCGCTCTGCCCGCTGTCGCCGGTCATGCCCTATGCCTTCGCCTTCTTCTTCGGCTTCGCCTACTCCATCGGCTCGGTCACCCAGCCCTTTTTGTGCAGCGAGAACTACGGCCAGAAGGAATTTTCCGCCATTTACAGCCTGGCGGCGATGCTGTCCGGCGTCCTCTCCAGCATCGGGCCGACGCTGATCGGCAGTATGTATGACAGCTTCGGCTCCTACGCCAAGGTCTGGCCGATCCTCGCCGTGCTGGGCGCCGTGGCGACGGTGTCGCTGACGGCGTCGTCGTTGCTGGCGCGGAAAAACGGGTATAATCCGAATCGGATCGGGGCAAAGAAGAAGTAGCCTGCCCGGCTGCCTGTCCACCCTGCATAGACAAAGCGAACCCTGAGACACCGCGAACCCAAAGACGCATTGAACCCAAAATCACAGCAAAGGAGACTCCCCATGTCCACCGCCAAGCCCAAGCCCCGCCCGTTTTACGGCTGGGTGATCGTCCTCGGCTGCGCCCTGATGATGGGCACCACCGTCGGCCTCTTTTTTAACTGCAACGGCGTCTTCGTCAAGCCGGTCTGCGACGACCTCGGCTTCTCCCGCGGCGCCTTCACGATGTACACCACCATCGTCAGCTTCCTCTCGATGTTCATGCAGGTGATCTACGGCGACCTCTACCGCCGCCACCGCGTGCTGCCCATCTCCCGCGCCGCCGCCGTGATCCTCTGCCTCTCTATCGTCGGCTACTCGTTTTCCACTAAAATCTGGCATTTTTACCTCTTCGCCACCATCAACGGCCTGGTACAGGTGCCGGTGGCGGTGCTGGCCATCGCCACCCTGGTCAACCGCTGGTTTATCGACAAGCGCGGCCTGGCCACCGGCATCGCCTACTCCGGCTCGGGCCTGACCGCCGCGCTGATGACCCCCGTGCTCACCCGCGTCGTCGCTGACTACGGCTGGCGCACCGGCTACCGCGTCCTCGCCGCCGTCGGCGCCGTGCCCATCCTGCTCGCCGTCTTCGTGCTGCTGAAGGAAGACCCGGCCGAGATGGGGCAGACCCCCCTCGGCGCCTCGCCCGCGGCGGCCGACGCCTCCGCAACCGCTGCCCCTGTCCTCCTGCCGGAGACAGTCGGCCTCACCCGCGCCGAGGCCCTGCGCACCCCCTGCTTCGCGCTGATGGTGTTGTCCTTCATCATCATCCTCTTTTGCGGCATGGGCGTGAACCCGCATATCATCTCTTATTTAACAGATATTGGCTATTCAGACGGCGTCGCCTCCTCGGTTTCGAGCCTCATCATGGCGGTGATGATCGTCGGCAAGATCTCGATGGGCGCGGTGTTCGACAAGGTCGGCGCCTTCTGGGCCTCGGTGATGACGGGCCTCTGTGTTGTCGCCTCAATGGTGACGCTGGCCCTCTGCGGCACGTCACCGATCATGCCCTACGTCTTCGCCTGCTGCTTCGGCTTCGGCTACTCGGCGGGGTCGGTGCCGCTGTCGTTCCTGGTGGGCGAGAACTTCGGCAGCCGCGAGTTTTCGGGGATCTACAGCTTTCTCTCGATGATGTCCGGCGTGGTGGCAAGTTTTGGCACCAGTATCATCGGGATGCTGTATGACCGGCTGGGATCCTATTCCAGCATCTGGCTGATCTGGAGCGCGATGGCTGTCCTCTGTACGGGGACGCTGACCCTCTCCGCTGTCCTTGCGCGCAAGGGGAATTATAATCCGGCGGCGATTGGGAGAAGGAAATAAGTGGGGGTTTTGCATGGCGGGGGTTGGTGTGGATTTCCTGACGGATGTCTTGTTTGATGCCCTGTCGGATGCTCTGACGGATGCCTTATTAAATAGGAAAGAAACAGAGACGGCACAGCGAGGTGCCGTCTCTGTTTTTGTGCTTATGAGGGGGGATTTGCTTGGGGGTGCGGAGAAAAAACGGGGAGGCTAAGGGTTGAGGGTTGGGAAAAGATGGGGTTTTGAAGAAGGCTGGGATGGTTAGAGGGCGGAGTGTGTGGTGGAAAACAGGGGTGTGCGTGTAATTACAGAGGATAGTAGATGATTGTAAGGAATGGAAATGCGTTGCCTGGAATTGTGGAGAATCGCTGAGGATTGCAGAGAATAGAAGAGAACAGCGGAGATTTCAAGAGAATCACAGAGATCTCAGAAATCCCGAGAGCCGGTCAATCAGAAGCCGGCACACTCCCCTGCCCACGCTCCTCCCGTCCCTCCGACGCTCAAAACCAGCCCCCCGCCATCCTCACTCACGCCCAGCGTCCCCCCGCAGCCCGCGCAGCAGCGCGCCCACGTCCTCCGTCCGCATCGCCGAACTCATCACACAAACCCCCGCCGCGCCGGCCCCGCGCACGACGTCGACATTCTCCGCCGACACCCCGCCGATCGCCAGCACCGGCACCTGCACCGCGCCGCACACCTCGCGCAGCGCCGCGACCCCACGCCCCGGCAGCCCGCGCTTGCAGTCCGTCTCAAACACATGGCCGAACACCAGGTAGCTGCAGCCCAGCGCCTCCGCCTCCCGCGCCTCCTCCACCGAGTGGACCGACGCGCCAAGCACGGCAAATTCCCGCCGCTCCGCCTCAGAAAGTCCACGCAGCAGAGACATCGGCAGCTGCAACTGCATCACCCCCAGCGCCCGCGCCGCCTCGGGACGGCTGTGCAAAATCAAAGGCACCCGCCCCGCCGCGCACCGCGCCGCCACCTCCCGCGCCAGCGAGAGATAGGCGTCGGGCGACAGATCCTTCTCCCGCAGCACCACGCCCGCAGGCCGGGCGGCGACGATCCGCTCCATCTGAGCCAGGAAGTCCCCGTCACAGAGCTGTCTCCCGGTGACGCACAAAACATCAAACATAGAGGTAGTCATTGAGCACCGGCTGCAGCCCCTGCGCGGCGATATCGCCGTACATCGTCTCCAGACTGCGGTTGTCATCAATCTCAAACTGCTCATCACCCGCCGCCTCGTCCGACTCCTGGCCGGTGTACTTCTGCTCATGATCGCCCACTCCTGTCGACACGCCGGCACTCACCTTTGTCGCTGCCACACGGACAATCCCGTTGCGGAATGACGCCGACTCACGCGAAGAAACCGTGATGCCCACATAGGGCAGGAAGATGCGGTAGGCGCACAGAATCTGGAAAAGCTGACGCTCGCCCACGTCCTGCGGGTTGATCTTGTCGTTGTTGATGATCGGCCGCAGACGCGGACAGGAGAGCGACATCTCCGCGTGCGGGTATTTGCGCTGCAAATAGTAGACGTGCAGCGCAGAGGCCAGCGCATCCCGCCGGAACTCCGCCAGCCCCAGCAGCGCCGAGAAGGCCACGCCTCTCATGCCGCCCCGCAGCGCACGCTCCTGGGCGTCAAAACGGTACGGCCACACCCGCTTATGCCCAAACAGATGAAGTGTCTCGTATTTGGTGACATCATAAGTCTCCTGAAACACGGTGACATAATCCGCGCCGCACTCGTGCAGATAGGCGTATTCCTCGGTGTTGACGGGGTAGATTTCCAGCCCCACCATGCGGAAATATTTGTGCGCCAGCTTGCAGGCTTCACCGATATAAGTGAGGTCGCTCCACTGCCGAGACTCGCCGGTGAGAATGAGA
>JAFQKL010000065.1 GCA_017396965.1 Clostridia bacterium | reverse complement strand
TGATTAAATTTCTTGAGTATAACATCCGTATTGTCCTCAAGAAAAGCAAAAACCGCCACTCTGACCAGTGACGGTTTTTTGGGCTTAGCTCAAATACTCTCATAGTCAGGGCTTAACCGCTCGCCTGGCGGCACCCTTCTCCTTTATTCTAGCACCACACCTCCCCGTTGTCAAGCGACGCCGACGAAGCGTCGCGATTTCTGTTTTTTCCATCCCCATTTGCGCACCCCGCCCGCCAGACGGTGTGCGGTTCTCCATTCCAGGGATCAAACAACCTTGCACGTCAACAGCGCCGGAGACTTCTTAAGGTCTCCGGCGCTTTTCCTTGGATTTTCACTGCTCAAACCGCCCCCATCAGCGCCATGCCGGCATAGAGGACGAGGTCCAAGACAAAAACGGCCATGGTCGCCAGCAGACAGCGCAGCAGCATCCGCTTGTCCAGCCGGTGGCGCAAGCTGGCCCAGAGCCAGACCACCGACAGCGCCAGCATCACGCAGCAGGCGCCGCCGAGGGCGAGGGGCAGGCCCTTCCACCCCAGTCCCTGCCAGAGGGTGAAGATCCCTGTGACCAGCAAAAAGAGCGCGGCAAAGACGCCTGCCTGCCAGGTGGGCAGCGGCGGCAGCTCCACCCGCTCACCGCAGGCGGCGCAGACCCCCTTGTCCAGCGGCTCATGGCAGCGGGGACAGCGGGTGTAGCCGGGGGTGAGGGCCCAGCTGTCATCAAAATGGCGGGCGTTGGCGCGGCGCTCTTCCTCGCTGACCCAGGGAGAGGGGTCGACCTCGCCCCCCGCTTCGATGGCCCGCTCGGTGTAGCGCTGACGGGCCAGCTCCCGCAGCAGTTTGCGCTCGGCCTCGGCAGGGGTCAGGGGCGGCGGCTCCTGCCCGGGATCGGCGGGCGGGACGACGGGCTCCGGCTGCTGCGGCGCGGTGTCCTCCGGCGGCAGCGGTTGTCCGCTCCCCGGCGTCACAGCGACAGCTCCTGCGCCATGTGGTAGAGCGAGAAGTCAAAGCTGCGCTCGGCGGCGAGGGCCTCCTCGATGTCGAGGTCACATACCTTGCCGTTGCGCACCGCGAGGATGCGGTTGCCGCGGCCGGTGGCCAGCAGCTCGGCGGCCATGAAGCCCATCTCGCTGGCGGTGATGCGGTCGCGGGCGGTGGGGCTGCCGCCGCGCTGGACGTGGCCGAGGATGGTGGTGCGGGTGGGGATGCCGGTGTCAATCTCGATGGCCGAGGCCATGTTGGCGCTGCTCACGAAGCGCTGCCGCTCGCCGAAGATGCCCTCGGCGGCGATGATGATGAAATGACGCTTGCCCATCGAGCGGGTGAAGGCGAGGCGGTCTAAGATATCGCGCTCATAGTCAAACTCGCTCTCGGGGACGAGAATGGCGGTGGCGCCGGTGGCGATGGCCGAGGAGAGGGCGATGTTGCCGCACTTTCTGCCCATCACCTCGATGACGCTGCAGCGCTCGTGGGACTGGGCGGTGTCGCGCAGGCGGTCGACCATCTCGATGACGGTGTTCACCGAGGTGTCGTAGCCGATGGTGTACTCCGAGCAGGCGACATCATTGTCGATGGTGCCGGGGATGCCGACGATGTCCACCCCGAGGCGGTGCAGGTCGAGGGCGCCGCGGAAGGTGCCGTCACCGCCGACGACGATGAGGGCATCGGCGCCGTGCGCCTTGAGGGTGGCGAGGGCCTTCTGCTGGCCTTCGGGGTACATGAACTCGTCGCAGCGGGCGGTGTACAGCATGGTGCCGCCGCGGTGGATGGTGTCGGACACCGAGCGCAGCTCCAGCTCGATCACCTCATTGTCGATCAGGCCCTGATAGCCGCGCTGGACACCCAGCATCCGGCAGCCGCGGGCGATGCCCTCGCGCACGGCGGCGCGGATGGCGGCGTTCATGCCCGGCGCGTCGCCGCCGGAGGAGAGGATGGCGATACAGCGTTTCTTGTCGTTCATGATCTGGCTCCTTTTGTTGTGCCCCGGGTGGGGCTTGTGTTTTTTATGGGGCCGCCCCCTGCAGACCGCCCCCGGCAGGGGTCGCCGCCCGCAGGCGGCGAAATCTCCCTCCGACACCTTGAAGGTAGATTTGCCCTGAATCAGCGCGCAAAGCCAGCCC
>JAFQKL010000064.1 GCA_017396965.1 Clostridia bacterium | reverse complement strand
CCTACGGCTGCTCCAATCAAGGATGCACTATAGTCGCTACCGCCTCGTTCCAAGTTGTCTACTTCACCGTAAGCATTACGACAGATGAAACCTTGGGCTGATGGGGGCAGTGCTATTCGATTCCCTCATACAGCATATCATCAAAGGTGGGCATCGGCCAGAGGTCGCGGGGGACGAGGCGCTCCAGGGAGTTGCAGGCGCTGCACAGGGCCTGGGTTTTCACCAGCACCTCATCGCGGGCAAACACGGCGGCGGCCTTTTTGTCCCCGGGCAGGGAGAGGCGCAGCACCTTCTCCAGCCGCTCCAGACGGCGGCCGAGCTTGGCGCAGGCGTTGTCCAGTGCCACCAGATCGTCGTCCATCGCCGAGCAGTCCAGCCCCGCGGTGCGGGAGGCGACGATCCAGCCGGCAAAGCGGGACATATATTCGGTACACACCGGCATCACCTGACGGCGGGCCATGTCGGCCGCCACTCTGGCCTCGAGCAGCACCTGCTCGGTGTACTGCTCCAGCAGCACCTCATAGCGGGCATCGAGCTCGGGAGCGGTGAAGACGCCGTACGTCTCATAGAGGCGGCGGGTCTGGGGGTACTTGAGGGCGTCGATGGCGTCGACGGTGTTGGTGAAGTTGGGCAGCCCTCTGCGGGCGGCCTCCTCCTCCCACTGCTTGGAGTAGCCGTCACCGTTGAAGAGGATGCGCTCGTGGCCGAAGAGGATGTCGCGGAAGATCTCGCGCACCTCGGCGGCGAAGTCGTCGGCCATTTCAAGGCGGGTGGCGATGTGGTCCAAAGACTCTGCGACAATGGTGTTCAGCACCGTGTTGCACTCCGAGATCGACTGGGAGGCGCCGGGCATCCGGTATTCAAACTTGTTGCCGGTGAAGGCGAAGGGGGAGGTGCGGTTGCGGTCGGTGGAGTCCCGGTACACCTGGGGCAGCGTCGGCACGCCAAAGCGCAGGGTGAGGGCGCGCTCGGGCTGCTCCACGTTGCTCTTGACCTTCTCGATCAAGTCGATCAGATCGTCGCCCAGATACATCGAGATGATGGCGGGCGGGGCCTCGTAGCCGCCGAGGCGGCGGTCGTTGGAGGCGGAGGCGCAGGAGAGGCGCAGCAGGGCGGCGTGCTTATCCACCGCGCGGATGACGGCGGAGAGGAAGATCAAAAACTGGGCGTTGTCATACGGCGTCTTGCCCGGCTCTAACAGGTTATGCCCCGTGTCGGTGCCGATAGACCAGTTGTTGTGCTTGCCGGAGCCGTTGACATGGGGGAACGGCTTCTCGGTGAGCAGACAGGCCAGCCCCTGGCGGCGGGCGATCTTTTTCATCATCTCCATCACCAGCTGATTCTGGTCGCAGGCGATGTTGGCGGTGGCGTAGACGGGGGCCATTTCGTGCTGACAGGGGGCCGCTTCATTGTGCTTGGTCTTGGCGGTGATGCCGAGCTTCCAAAGCTCCTCGTCCAGCTCGTTCATAAAGCGGGCGACGCGGTCGGTGATGGCGCCGTAGTAGTGGCTGGAGTCGGACTGGCCCTTCAGGGGGGCGGCGCCCATCAGCGTCTTGCCGGTGAGGCGGATGTCCCACCGCTTTTCAAAGAACTCGCGCTCGATGAGGAAGTACTCCTGCTCGGCGCCGACGTTGGTGATCACGCGGCGGGTCTCAGTGTCGCCAAACAGGCGCAGGATGCGCAGGGCGTGCTTGTTTAAGGCCTCCATCGAGCGCAGCAGCGGGGTTTTCTGGTCGAGGGCCTCGCCGTTGTAGGAGCAGAAGGCGGTGGGGATGCAGAGGGTGACGCCGCCGCCCTCGTTGTCCTCCTTCAAAAAGGCGGGGGAGGTGCAGTCCCAGGCGGTGTAGCCCCTCGCCTCAAAGTTGGCGCGAAGGCCCCCGGAGGGGAAGGAGGAGGCGTCGGACTCCCCTTTGATCAGGCTCTTGCCCGACAGGCTGAGGCGGATGCCGCCCTTGCCGTCCAGCTCGATAAAGGAGTTGTGCTTCTCGGCGGTGACGCCGGTGAGGGGGTGGAACCAGTGGGTGTAGTGGGTGGCGCCCCGCTCGACGGCCCATTTCATCATCGCCTCGGCAACCACATCGGCCGCCTCCGGGTCCAGCTCTTCGCCGCCCGTCATGCTGCGCTGCAGCGCCGCGTAGGTCTCGGGCGGAAGATATTGCTTCATGACCTCGTCGTGAAAGAGGTTTTTACCGAAGATGCGCTCGATCTTGTTGCTCATTGGTCTCCCTCCAAGATTGGCCGGTGGGGCCATAATATTCTATTATATTGCCAAGGGAGGGAAAAAGCAAGGGGGGCGGGGGCAAGAGTTGGTGACGGCGGGGTGTTCAGAGGGGATCCCCGGCGTAAAACCGCAGATCGGCGGGGCTGACGCGGCGCTGGAAGGCGCGGTTTAAGGCCTCTCCCAGCAGGCGGGAGAGCAGCTCCCCCTCCTCCCCCGCCCGGCGGCTGGCGACGTAGAGGCCGGCGTAGCGCTCCATCGGCGGCAGCATGGTGGGGTTGCCCATCCCCTCCGCCAGCACCTCGGCGGCGAGGGCGGCGGCGCTGATGAGGGTGGGGACGCCGAGGCCGATCACCGGCACGCCGAGGGTGCGGCGGGACAGCTCCTGTCGGCTGCCGCCGAGGCCGCCACCGGGGAGGAGGCCGGTGTCGGTGAGCTGGATGGTGCGGCCGAGGCGGGCGAGGCTGCGGCAGGTGAGGGCGTCGATCGCCACCACCGCCGCGGGGCGCAGGCGCTCGACGACGGCACGAAGCAGCTCGGCCGACTCCATCCCCGTCTGCCCCAGCACCCCCGGCCGCACCGCCGCCACCGGGCGCAGCAGCGAGGAGAGGGCGGGGGTCTCCTCCAGCAGATGGCGGGTGACGAGAACGCGGGAGACGGTGAGCGGCCCCAAGGCGTCGGGGGTGACGCCGATGTTGCCCAGCCCCGCCGCCAGCAGGCAGCCCTCGGCGGGGAGCAGCTCCGAAAGCAGCTCGGCGACGGCGTCGACCGCCTGCTCACAGGTCTCCTCCCCCGCCAGCAGGTCGGCGGGGAGGGTGACGGTGTCGTACCGCCCCATCGGACGGCCGAGGGCGGCTTCCCCCTTGGGGGAGGTGATGCGAAGGCGGGTGACGGTCAGCTCGCCGCGCCGCTCGGTGCGGCTGTCCACCCCGGTGTCGGCCGTCAGCCGGGCGGGGGCGGCCTCCAGGGCAAGGTCGGTGAAGGGGCCGGGATTCATGGGGATCTCCTCCTTGTTGTCGCAAAGCGTTTTCCTCATTATCTGCCTCTTTTTCCAAACGATTCTCCATATTGCGCCGCGCGGCCCTTTATGCTATACTTGAAAGGATAACACGATCAAGGAAAAGGACGGTTTCTATGACCAGAGAAAACCACCCCGCAGACCCCCGCCCGGAGACGGAGTTCGATTCCCTTCCCATCTCCGACCCCATCAAGCGGGCGCTTTACGATATGGGCTTTACCGCCATGACCGAGGTGCAGCGCAAGGTGCTGCCCGCCTTGATGGAGGGCCATGAGGTGATTGCCAAGGCCCCCACCGGCACCGGCAAGACCTGCGCCTTCGGCATCCCGCTGCTGGAGGCGGTGGATCCGGACAGCGGCGAGCTGCAGGCGCTGGTGCTGGCCCCCACCAGGGAGCTGGCCCAGCAGATCACCGCCGAGCTGCGTCTGCTCGCCAAATACAAGCCGGAGCTGCGCTTTGCCACCCTCTACGGCGGCCAGCCGATCGGCCGTCAGATGGAGGCCCTAAAGCGTCACCCCCAGATCGTGGTGGCCACCCCGGGGCGGCTGCTGGACCACAGCAACCGCCGCTCGGTGAACCTCGCCACCGTCCGCTGCGTGATTTTGGACGAGTGCGACGAGATGCTCAACATGGGCTTTTACAAGGATGTGCGCAAGATCATCGAGAAGACGGCCAAGGGCCGCCATCTCTCGATGTTCTCCGCCACCATCAGCCGCGAGGTGCTGGACATCTCCTGGCTCTATCAGCGCGACGCCGCCGAGATCACCGTCGAGCGCACCGGCGACACGAAGCCCAGAATCACCCAGTACTGTCTGGAGAGCGTCGGCATTCAGAAGGCGATTGACTGCGGGCGCCTGATCGCCGCCGGCGGATTTTCCCGGGTGATGATCTTCTGCAACACCCGCTACATGGTGGAGGCGCTCACCCGCACCCTGCAAAAGCGCGGTCTGGACTGCGACTGCATCCACGGCGAGATGCGCCAGAGCCTGCGCAACCAGGTGATGGGCGCCTTCCGCGAGGGCAGGCTGCCGGTGCTGGTGGCGACGGATGTGGCGGCCAGGGGCATTGACATCGACGATGTCGAGGCCGTCATCAACTACGATGTGCCGGAGGAGAACGCCTTTTACCTGCACCGCATCGGGCGCACCGCCCGTGCCGGCAAGGAGGGCGTGGCCTACACCCTCTTCGCCGCCGACCAGCGCAGCCGCCTCAAGGAGCTGCTGAACCTCACCGGCTCCACCGCCTCCATGGTGCGCTTTGACGGCTTCGGACGGCTGGAGGTGCTGCCGGACGAGCCGCAGCGTCAGCCGATGCGCGCCCCCTCGCCGCCCAAGCTGCGCCGCAATCGCTAGGGGTGCGGTTGACTGCTTTGGATCTGAGCTGAGATGTGACACGGCCCCTGTCCGGCGAGGACGGGGGCCGTTTTCAGTTCGGTCGGTCAGGGCCGGGCCGGTGTCGCGCCTGCAAAAGCAGTGTACAAACCCTGCTTGTTGCACCATGCCAGAATCCGGCGCAACAACGCCCTTCGCGGAACCACAGCAAAAGGCCCTGCCGACGCTCCGACCGTCCAGCGGCCCCCCCCCCCCCCGGTAGGGGCATT
>JAFQKL010000063.1 GCA_017396965.1 Clostridia bacterium | reverse complement strand
TGTGCGGCGGGCAAGGCTGCGGTTGCCTGCGGACGGCCACCTTGCGGGGGACGGATTTTTAAAAATCTCCACCCTTGAACCCTTGACAGACCTGCACTTGTGCGTTGACATGGGCGCAGTGCGGTGGGCGAGGCTGCACCCGTATGGGTGGGGTCTGTGCGCTGGCGTTGGCGCAGCGCGGTGGGACGGGTTGGATCTGCATGGGCAGGCTTTGTGCGCTGATTTTGGGACTGTGCGTACCTTGATGAAACAGGGCACAGCGCCCCCCGCCGCCTCCCACCCCACACCACCACAGGCCGGATACACCCCCCCGCACACACAAAAAGGGGCCTCCGTCCACAAACGGAGACCCCCAAAAATCCATCTGAACACCTTCAGAACCCGGAGTCCGCACCCCCAGTTCAACGATGTCCCATTCTGCAACAAACCCTTTCGTCCGCAGGGAAAACCCCGCCAACAGCCTACTGAATGAAAAGCTGCGCCCAAGCATACCCCTGATAGCGGTTGCCGACATTCTTCTCCATCCCAACCCCCATCCGGGTAAAGGCGGGATTGAGAATGTTGGCCCGATGCCCTTCCGAGGCCAGCCAGCGTTCCACCACCAGCTCGGCGGTCTTGTGGCCGGTGGCGACATTCTCGCCGAAATAGGTGCGCGGAATGCCCACCTCCTGCAGCACCGTCGAACAGACGGTGCCGTCCGGCCGGGTGTGGCTGAAGGTGCCGACGCACTCCTTGGCCCGGATCTGAGCCGCCTTGCGCAGCGCGGGATCGAGGGTCACCGGCTCCAGCCCCTCTTCGGCGCGGGCCTTGTTGACCAGCTCAACAACCTTGTCCACCAGCTCCTTCTGCGTCTCATCCAGCCCCTCATAGGGGTCGAGCGGCTGCTCCTCGCCCTCGGCGGGCAGGTCGGACAGCGGCACAAAATCGTCCTCCAGCAAGATCTCGCCCGCCTGCAGCAGGTCGTTTTCCAGCAGCACCGGCTCCTCCGAGGACAGCGTCATCAACCCGGCCACGCCCAGCACCGCCAGCGCCAGCAGCGCCGCGATTCCTTTTTTCTTCATGAATTCCATGCCTCCTTCGTCTGTTGTCGCCCCGCCCTGCCGGACAGATGCGGCAAGGCGAAATCCCTATTTGATCAAGTATAACAGCTCTTCGCCCGCCCCGCAAGAGGTCTGCCTGTTTTCTCCAAAAAACACAAAAAATTCCCTGCCTTTTAGGCAGTTTGCCGACAGTCCCGACCCCGCTTGACAACTGCCGGCAACCGCTCTACAATATCCTCAGGAAACAACAGACGAATGCCCGGCGCCCCCCGCGCCGCTTGCAAGACAGGAGGAACCCCATGTCCACCCGCCCCGACACCCCGCTTGCCGACGAGCTGCGGGAAGCCCTTGCCGCCATGCTGCGCCGGGGCCTCCGCCGCGCCGTCTTCAGCGCCCCAAAAACCCCCGGCCTGCGCCGCCTCACCCTCACCCGCTTGGGCGATGCCTACCAGGCTGAAACCCTCACCGACACCCAGGCCTTCCACAAAACCCTCTCCGCCGGGCAGCTCCCCGACTTCGCCGCCGAAGCCCTGCTCCGAGACTTCACCCAGCTGCACCTCTGGAACGACACCCACGAGCATCAGCTGCGCATCACCAAAAAGGGCCGTCTGCTGCAAAGCCGCCGCGCCGCCGCGCCGCCGCCTGAGCGGGCGCAGCACGACCGGGCAAAAAACCACCTCCTCCCCGAGGGCGAGGTTGTCCCGCCGCTGGTGGATATGGGAGTCTTCACCAGGGAGGGCCGGGTGGTGGCCTCGATGCGGGACAAGTACCGCCAGATCAACCGCTTTCTCGAGCTGGTGGAGGATGCCCTGCGCACCCTGCCGTCAAACCGCCCGCTCCGCATCCTCGACTTCGGCTGCGGCAAGAGCTACCTCACCTTTGTCCTCTACGATTATTTCGCCGTCAGGCAGGGCCGGCCGCTGCAGATGGTGGGGCTTGACCTCAAGGCGGACGTCATCGCCCGTTGCAACGAGGCCGCCCGCCGCTACGGCTACACCGGCCTCACCTTCGAGGTGGGCGACATCAACGGCTACGAGACGAAGGACCCCATCGACATGGTGGTCACCCTCCACGCCTGCGACACCGCCACCGACTTCGCCCTCTATAACGCCCTGCGCTGGCAGGTGCCGGTCATCCTCTCGGTGCCCTGCTGTCAGCATGAGGTAAACGGCCAGATCGAGGCGCAGCAGCTCGGCATCCTCACCCGCCACGGCATCCTCAAGGAGCGCTTCTCCGCCCTGCTCACCGACGCCATCCGCGCCAACCTGCTCACCTGCTGCGGCTACCGCACCCAGGTGCTGGAGTTCATCGACCTCGCCCACACCCCGAAAAACCTGCTGCTGCGCGCCCGCCGCGGCGGGGTGTCGGCAGCGGCAAAGCGGCAGGCATGGGCGGAGATCGAGGCGGCGCTCGCCGAGTTTTCGGTGGAGCCGACGCTGCTCCGGCTGCTGCGCGAAGGCGGCCTGCTCTCCCTGCCGGGGAGCGGGGAAGGGGAGGCGGATTGACGGGCGGGAGCAGAAAAAACGGGAGAAAAGGGAACTTTTGACGGGGTCACGCGTCTAAAAGACAGCGCGCGTTGAGCGGTCGACGCCGGAGACGGCAAAGACGCCAACGACGCGAGTGACGCGAGTGACGCGAATGACGCAAAGGTTGCGAACGACGTGAATGTCGTG
>JAFQKL010000062.1 GCA_017396965.1 Clostridia bacterium | reverse complement strand
CGTCCCCCGCACAAACCGCCCCATCAAGAACCCCAAACCTCTGCCAACGCACCCGCCGTCCCCAACAACAGACAAAAACCACCGCACCCAACATCGGGTGCGGCGGTCGCCATCACTGTCTCAAAATCCCATCGGCAGACGGGCCTCCCCCGTCTCAAAACACCTTACGCCTTCTTGCCGCCGAACTCGGGAATTGCCTCGATGCGGTCAAACGCCACCTTCAGCTCCTCCACCGGCACAGTGCAGGAGATGCGGAAGTAGCCCTCCCCCGCCGCGCCGCCGTAAGCGGTGCCGGGGACCACCAGCACGCCGGCCTCGGCCAGCTTCGCCACCGCCTCCGCCGTGGTCAGGCCGGAGGGCTTGACGCAGGGGAAGAGATAGAACGTCCCCTGCGGCGGCAGCACGCGCAGGCCCGGCATGGCGTTGATGCGCATGGCGGCGTATTCAAGGCGCTTTTTGTACTCCGCCACCGTCGCGGGCACGATCTCGTCTCGATGACGCAGGGCCGAGAGCGCGCCGCGCTGGGAGGGCGAGGGGGCGGCGAAGACGACGTTGCAGTTAAAATAATCCAGCGCCGTCACGATCTCCTCCGGGGCGACGATGCAGCCGATGCGCCAGCCGGCCATGGTGTAGTTCTTGGAAAAGCTGTTGATGGAGACGGTGCGCTCCGCCATCCCCGGCAGCGAGGCGATGGGCACAAAAGGAATGTCGAAGGTGATGTCGGTATAGATATCGTCGGCGACGACGCAGAGGTCGTGCTTTTTGGCAAAGTCGGCCAGCACCTTGAGGTCGTCCTTGCCGTAGCAGACGCCGGTGGGGTTGCAGGGGGTGTTGAACAGCAGCACCTTGGTGCGCTCGGTCAGCGCCGCCTCCAGATCGTCGGCCGTGACGCGAAAGCCGCGCTCCTCATAGGTCGGCACCGCCACCGGCACGCCGCCCGCCAGCTCCACCTGCTCGAGATACGGCCCGAAGCAGGGGGTGGGGATCAGCACCTCGTCGCCGGGGTCGAGCAGCACCTGCATGGCGAGGTACATGGCGATGTTGCCGGCGGTGCAGACGAACACCTGCCCGTCGGCAAGGGTCATGCCGTACTGCTTCTGGTAGAAGGCGCGGATCGCCTCGCGCAGCTCGGGGTCGCCGCGCGAGTCGGTGTAGTGGGTGTGGCCGGCGAGGAGATCCTGATAGACATCCTCAATGATGCGGCGGTCGGTGACCATGTCGGGGTCGCCGATGGTGAGGTTGATCAGCCCTTCCACGGGGCCGGTGACGTTGGCGGCGTCCATCTCCGAGGCCTGCGCGGCCTGGTGACGACGGGCGAGAAAGCTGCGGCTCATGTGCAACGCTCCTTTATTGGTCTGATGGGGGATCATCGGTCGGACGGGGATGATTGGTCGGACGGGGGATCGCTCCGGGGATCCTCGTCAGAGAGGTCTTCGTCGGAGGGATCTTCGTCGGAGGGGACGGCGTCCGGGGCGGGTACTTCGTCGGCATGGGGCGGCTGCTGATCGGGGGAGGGGTCGCCCTCGACGCCGAGGGGGAGGGGCTGGAGGCGGTCGCCCCGCTCCACCAGCAGCCAGCGGCGGTGCCAGAGCAGCGGCAGCAGCAGCAGGTTGGTGAGGTCGAAGAGGGGGGCGGGGAGGTAGAGGGGAACCCAGGGGAGCAGGTGGTAGAGCACCGCCGGCAGGAGGAGGGCGGTGCAGAAGACGGCGGCGGCGGTGAAGAGGGCGGCGGCCTCATCCGCCGCGAGGTAGCCGGCGCGCAGGCGCACTTCGGCATAGAGGGCCACCAGCAGCGCGGCGCAGGAGAGCAGGGTGCAGCAGTTTTCGCTGACATGGAGGAAGTTGCGCCCGGCGAGGTTCTCGGCGGCGAGGGTGGCCATCAGGTAGACGGTGATGGGGCAAAACAGCGCCGCCGTGGTCAGGCTGCCGCCGCGCAGGGCCTTGCCGCGGGTGGCGGGCAGCAGCATCAGCAGGGCAAGGCAGGCGACAGGGCCGGTGACGGCGATGAAGAGATAGAGCCGGTAGCGCATCAGCACGCTGATCAGCGCCGAAAACCCGGGAGCGGCGGCGGCCAGCAGCAGCACAGTGGCGCTGCCGGGGGCGTGGTCGAGGTCGAAGACGGAGTAGAAGGGGAGGAGGCCCTGGTATCGCGCCCGCTCCTCCTCGGCGCGGGCCTCCTTGTCAAAGAGGGAGGCGAAGGCGGAGGGGGTCTTGACCGGCGGCTCTCCGGCCTCTTTTCGCTGCCGGGCCTCCTGCCGGGCCTGTTTTTTGGCCTCCTTTTGCTCCTTCTTTTGCTGTTTTTCCCACTCCTTGCGCTTCTTTCGGTCCTTTTTGAGCGCCAGCGCCTCCTCGCGGCCGGGCAGGACGCGGACGGGGGCGCGGCAGGCGGCGCGGCTCGCCCAGCCGAGGGCGGCG
>JAFQKL010000061.1 GCA_017396965.1 Clostridia bacterium | reverse complement strand
GGTGGCTGTGATCCTCGTCGACCTCGGCATGGACACCGACTGCATCGTCGCCGCCCTGCTGCACGACGTGGTGGAGGACACCACCATCACCGGCAAAGAGGTCTCACAGCTCTTCGGCAGCGAGGTGGCGGCGCTGGTGGACGGCGTGACCAAACTCGGCAAGATCCCCTATACTAGCAAGGAAGAGGAGCAGGTGGAAAACCTGCGCAAGATGTTCCTTGCCACCGCCAAGGACATCCGCGTCATCATCATCAAACTCGCCGACCGCCTGCACAATATGCGCACCCTCTCCCATATGCCGGACTACAAGCAGCGGGAGAAGTCCCGCGAGACGATGGAGGTCTACGCCCCCCTCGCCCACCGCCTCGGCATGCAGCGCCTCAAGGTGGAGCTGGAGGATCTCTCCCTGCAGTACCTCGACCCCGTCGGCTACGAGGAGATCGCCAGGGATTTCGACAGTCACCGAGGCGAGCGCCAGAGCTTTCTCGACGAGATCATGAACCGCCTGCAGGAGCGTCTCCGGGGCGAGATCAAATGCCAGGTGACGGGCAGAGTCAAGCATATCTACAGCGTCTACCAGAAGATGTACAAACAAAACAAGCAGCTCTCCGAGATCTACGATCTGTACGCCGTCCGCGTCATTGTCGACTCGATTGTTGACTGCTATTCGGTCCTCGGTGTCGTCCACGATATGTATAAGCCGATCCCCGGCAAGTTCAAGGACTATATCTCGACGCCGAAGCCCAATATGTACCAATCGCTGCACACCACCCTCATCGGCCGCGAGGGCATCCCCTTTGAGGTGCAGATCCGCACCTGGGATATGCACCGCACCGCCGAATTCGGCATCGCCGCCCACTGGAAATACAAGCGCGGCCTCACCCGCAAGGACTCGCTCGAGGGCAAGCTCGAATGGGTGCGCCAGGTGCTGGAGGTGCAGGCCACCTCCTCCGACCCCGAGGAGTTCATGCGCACCTTCAAGATTGATTTCTTCGACGATGAAGTTTTCGTCTTCACCCCCAGAGGCGACCTCATCAACCTGCCCTTAGGCGCCACCGCCATCGACTTTGCCTACGCCATCCACAGCCAGGTGGGCAACAAGATGATCGGCGCCCGCGCCAACGGCAAGATGGTCACCCTTGACTATCAGGTGCAAAACGGCGACATTGTCGAGGTCATCACCGTCAAGGAGGGCAACAAAGGCCCGGGGCGCGACTGGCTGTCTATCGTCAAGACCAGCGAAGCCAAGAGCAAGATCCGCCAGTGGTTCAAGCGCGAAAAACGCGAGGAGAACATCCAGCGCGGCCGCGAGGAGATCGAGCGGGCGATCAAAACCAACCTCCTCTCGATTGAGGAGGACACCTTAAACGAGCTGCTGCTCACGATTGCCAGGCGGATGGGCGTCACCGGGGTCGATGAGCTGTACGCCGCCGTGGGCTACGGCGGCATCTCGGTCAACCGCGTGATGGGCAAGCTCAAGGAGAGCGTCAACAAGCTGCACAAGCCGAGTAATGAAGACGTGCTCGAGAGCATCACCGAAGCCCAGCCGAAGCCCAAAAAAGTCTCGCGGGACGGCATCATCGTCGAGGGCCTCGAAGGCTGCCTCGTCAAGTTCGCCCGCTGCTGCAATCCGCTGCCGGGGGACGATATCGTCGGCTACGTCACCAAGGGCTTCGGCGTCAGCGTCCACCGCCGCGACTGCCACAACTTCCAGACCGCCATTGAAAAGGACGATGAGCTGGGCCGCTGGATCGCCGTTTACTGGGACAACGAATCCCGCACCGGCCACCAGACGGAGCTTGTCATCACCGCCGCCAGCCGCACGGCGCTGCTCGCCGACCTCACCATGGTGCTGGCCAACCTAAAGATCCCCATCCACGCCATCACCGCCCGCGATGCCCACAAGAACGCCATGAGCATGGTGGCGGTGGTCATCGAGGTCATGGATCTCGAACACCTCAACATGGTCATCGGCAAGCTGCTGCACATCAAGGGCGTCACCGATGTGCGGCGGGGGAAGGTGGGGTGACGCGGGGGAGTCTCAGAGAGCAGGGGAGAGGAAAAGGAGGGAAAACCCGTCTATGAACCAGCTTCAGGTCACCGACCTGTGCAAATCCTTCGGCGACCACGAGATCGTCTCCCATATCAGCTTCACGCTGGTGCGCGGCGAGCGGGTGGGGCTGATCGGCCGCAACGGCTGCGGCAAAACCACCCTCTTTAAGCTGCTCACCGGTGAGCTGGCCGCCGACGCCGGCGAGGTGACCATTCCGCCCGGCGCGCGGATGGAGGTGCTCGACCAGATCCCCCTCTACCCCGCCGCCTTCTCGGTGGAGCAGGTGATGCGCACCGGCTTCGCCCCCCTGCAGGAGATGGAGCGCGAGCTCTCCCTGCTGCGGACGCAGATGGAAAAGGATTCCTCCCGCGCCCTCCTCTCCCGTTACGACAGTCTCCACGCCCGCTATGAGCACATGGGCGGCTACGAGCAGGATGTCCGCTTCGCCCGCGTGGCAAACGGCCTTGCGATGACGCAGGACTTCCTCTCCCGCCCCTTTTCGGCCCTCTCCGGCGGCGAGAAGACCAAGGCGAACCTCGCCCGCATCATGCTCGCCTCCCCCGATATCCTCCTCCTCGACGAGCCGACCAACCACCTCGACATGGCCTCGATCGAATGGACCGAGGAGTTTTTGTACCACTACGACGGTACCGTCCTGCTCATCTCCCACGACCGCACCTTCTTGGACCGCGTCACCACCCGCACCATGGAGCTGCGGGACGCGAAGCTCACCGACTACCGCGGCAACTACAGTGAGTACATGGACTACCGCGAGGCGCTGGCCGAGCAGCTTGAGCGCACCTGGGAGCGGGAGCAAAAGGAGATCAAGCGGCTGGAGACCATCTCCACCAAGCTGCTCGGCTGGGGCATCCAGACCGAGCGTCTCTCCCGTGCCGCCCTCAGTATGCAAAAGCGCATCGCCCGCCTGCGCGAGAACCAGACCGAGCGGCTCAAGATCAGCCGCCGCCGCATCCGCGCCACCCTTGAGGACGGCGGCCGCAGCGGCGATGAGGTGCTGCTCTTAAAAGACATCGCCGTCGGTTACGACGGCGTCCCGCTGCTGCGAGATGTTTCCTTCCAGCTGCGCCGCGGCGAGCGGGTGGCCCTGCTGGGCGACAACGGCGCCGGCAAAACCACCCTCTTTAAGATGCTCACCGGAGAACTCCCCGCCCTCTCAGGCCGCGTCAAGTTCGGCACCAACGTCAAGACGGCGCTGCTGCCCCAGACCCTCACCTTCGACCGCCCCGACCGCACCCTGCTCGACACCCTGCTCTACAGTCAGCGCGGCCTCACCGCCCAGTCCGCCCGCGACCGCCTCGCCTCTTACGATTTCATCGGCGAGGAGGTCTTCAAGCGGGTCGCCGACCTCTCAGGCGGCGAGAAGGCCCGCCTCAAGCACTGCCTGCTCTCCTTTGAGCCGATCAACCTCTTTTTGCTCGACGAGCCCACCAACCACCTCGACATCGCCTCCCGCGAATGGGTGGAGAGTGTGCTCGAGGAGTACGACGGCACCCTCCTCTTCATCTCCCACGACCGCTACTTCATCAGCCGCATGGCAAACCGCATTTTGACGGTGGAAAACGGCACCGTCAGCGACTTTGCGGGCGGGTTTGAAGCTTACCAGTCCGCCCGCGCCGCCCGGGCCGCCACCGCCCCGCCGCCTGCCGCCGCGGCGGACAAGCCCGCCGCCGAGCCGAAGCGGGAGCGCAGAATCTCCCCCTTAAAACAGGAACGCGCCCTCCAGCGGCAGATTGCCGCCTGTGAAAAGCAGATCGCCGAAATCGAGGAGGAGCTCTCCGCCCTCGCCGACGAAATGACCGAAAAGGCCAGCGACTATGCCGTTTTGGAGCAGCTCTCCGCCCGTCAGGCAGACGGTCAGAGCAAGCTCGACGAGCTGTACGAACGCTGGCAGAGCCTGAGCCTGGAGCTGGAGGCCCTGCAAAGCGAGGCGTGAGCGGCGAAGCGCCTTTGAGGCCGCGGATCACGCGGTTGCAGGCGGCCGGGGAGGGAAATCCCATGCTTCTCCCGGCGGTCACCTTTCGCAAATCGTTGTGATTTTTTGGACACTTGAAACGAGCGCAGCCGTTCCCGGTTGCGCTCGTCTGCTGTCCGTTTGGATCATCCGTCCCGAGGGTTCGGCTGCTGCTTTGAAAATATTTCTGAAATCGCGTCATTTTTCTTGCCAAAGCAAGAAAAATGTGATATCATATTTTCAACTATTCAGGCGCCGGCCCTTGACGTGCCGGCATCAACAACCGGGAGGATTATCATGACCGTCGAACAAGCCATCCTCGAAAGACGCTCCATCCGCCGCTACACCGAAGCCCCCCTCACCGAAGAACAGCTCACCAAGCTGCTCCGCGCCGCCATGAACACCCCCTCCGCCTGCGACTGCCGCCCCTGGGAGTTCGTCGTCGTGCGCGACAAGGAGCAGCTCGCCCGCCTCGCTGCCGCCGGCAAATACACCGGCATGGCCAAAGACGCCGCCGCCGTCATCGTCATCATCGCATCCCCCGCCCGCCAGGAGATCTGCCCCGGCTTCTTCCCGCAGGACTGCGGTGCCGTCGCCATGAACATCTGGCTGCAGGCCACCGAGCTCGGCCTCGGCGCCGTCTGGTGCGGCGTCTACCCCGATGAGCGCCTCACCGCCAAGATCGCCGAGATCGTGGCCACCCCCGAAGACCAGATCCCCTTCGGCCTCATCGTCATCGGCAACCCCGCGGAAAACCCCGGCCCCCGCGACCGCTACGAGCCGGAGCGCATCCACTTCGACCGCTGGTAACGCAAAACACCCAACCCGTCAACCATTGGGGAAGGCCCCCTGTTTGAAATAAAGGAGGTACATTCAAGATGAAGTTAGTCAATTTCTTTGTGGACGGAACCCCCCATGTCGGCCTCGTGGAGAACGACACCGTCGCCGATCTCACCGCCGCCGCCCTGGCCTGCGACTGCCCCGAGTGCAAATGCCTGCTCAAGATGGAAGACCTGATCGCCGCCGGTGAAGAGGGCAAGAAGAAGGCTGCTGACTGCGCCGTTGACGCCCCCAAGATCCCCCTGGCCGACATCACCTATGCCCCCGTCGTCACCACCCCCGAGAAGATCCTCTGCATCGGCCTCAACTATGTGGCCCACGCCATGGAGGGCAGCGGCCGCCTGCCGGTCGTCCCCGAGGTGTTCAGCAAGTTCAATACCGCCCTCGCCGCCCACAATGAGGATGTCCCCCTCCCCGCCGCCGGCAGCCGCTATGACTACGAGGCCGAGATGGTCATCGTCATCGGCAAGGAGGCCAAGTGCGTCTCGAAGGAAGATGCCATGGACTATGTCTACGGCTACACCATCGGCAACGACGTCTCCGCCCGCGAGCAGCAGGGCCGCGTCTCCCAGTGGCTCACCGGCAAGTCGCCCGACAAGTTCGGCCCCGTCGGCCCCTTCATCGTCACCAAGGACGCCATCGACGGCGGCAATATGCCCATCCGCCTCTTCTGCAACGGCGAGAAGCGTCAGGAGTCCAACACCAATGACCTGATCTTCGACATTCCCACCCTCGTCAGCTACATCTCCGACTACATCACCTTAAAGCCCGCCGACATCATCTTCACCGGCACCTGCGCAGGCGTCATCGCCGGCATGAAGGTGGACGAGAAGCCCTGGCTCAAGGCCGGCGACGAGGTCATCGTCGAGATCGACGGCATCGGCCAGCTGCGCAACGTCATGAGATAACTGCCAAAATTCTAAAGAACACAAAAAGAGAGGACGCCGTTCCAAGCGGCGTCCCTCTTTTCCGTCATTCCATTGTTTGACTTTCCAGTTTGATTGTTACACGGGAGACAAGCCATGCCGAGAACGCCCAGCCCCCTTGACCCCAAGAGCAAAAAAGATCAGACCGGCAGGGACCGGCCTGAGCAAAAGCGCCCCCAAACCCTGCTGCAAAAGCTGCTCCGCCTCTCCTTCTCCCGCTACGCGCTGGTGGGGGTGAGCGGCGTCGCGGTCGACTTTCTCACCTTCTGGCTCACCCTCGGCCTCACCGCCCCATGGGGCGACCTGGGCCGCAGCCTCTCCAACGCCGCCGGCATGGTGGTGGGCGCCCTCTGGTGCTTTTTGCTCAACCGCAGCTGGAGCTTCGGCAAGACAGACGCCCCCCTCCGCCGCGCCCTGCGCTACGGGGCCCTGCTCGCGGTCAACATCTTCCTCTCCAGCGCCCTCATCGGCTGGCTGCACCGCACCGGCCTCCCCCTCGCCCTCGCCAAGCTGACGGCGCAGGGGGCGATCTTTGTGTGGAATTACTTTGTCAACCGCTTTGTGGTCTTTCGGTGACAGGTTCTGCCGCTGCAAGGTGTGGGTGGGAATGAATGCCCGAAAAAGGAAAAGGGCCGCACTGCGGCCCTTTTTCCATTTGGAATCTCAATAGGAGGTTTCTTCCACAAGCGGCAGCACGCCGGAGACCACCAGCTCCGCCACCGCCTGATACGATTCGTCGCTGATGGCGTAAACCCAGTCGTTCGCAGCCTGCACAACCCCCTCATTGTAGAGCCGGATCCGGTCCATCCCCACGGCAGTTCCCTGCTCGTTTGCGATAACGAGGGTGATTTCGCAGACTTCATCCGATTTGTGCCAAAAACCGTTGCTTGCCCACTGATCCAGCGTGTGGAAGAAGGTCACCGGCGTGGTGCGGCAAGAGATGGCATCCAGCCCTTCCTGCACGGTGCGAAAGGCCGCCTCGTCCTCCGTCCGCCGCAACTCATACTTCGTGCGGGCCCCGCCAAAGCGGGGGACGCCAAGTCTGTCCGGCGGCAATAGCCAATCACGGTGCTGCTCCACCCAGATCCAGCCCACCTGCTCCCAGTCCACCCCCGTTGTCAACGGCTTCGGCCAAAACAGTACGGTAAGCAGCAGCGCGACGGGAACCAGCC
>JAFQKL010000060.1 GCA_017396965.1 Clostridia bacterium | reverse complement strand
CCCCAAAAAGACCCGCCGCGCAGCCCCCTGCACGACGGGTCTTTCCTCAAATCTCAAAAATCTCTCAAACAATATCACACAATCTCACACAAAACCCGCACGATCTCCCGCGCAGGTCAAATCCGGGTCACCCCCGACCCCTCAAAACCCCCGCAAAGATCCACCGCAAAGAACCCCCAAACACCCCACACCCGGCATCAGGCATTCTTCAGCTTGTAAGTCACCGGGTACCCGGCCGCCGCCAGCGCCATCTCCAGCTCGGTGGTGTCCTCCAGCTCGGTGCCGAACACCATCGCCGCGTGATCGTCCGGCAGACGATACAGAGCGATGCTGCGAATCGTCGTCCCACAGGTGGCAAACACCCCGGCAACAACGGAGAGAATTCCGTGGCCGGTGTCCTTCACCTCAATGGTCAGACGGGTGCCGCGATCGGTGAAGCCGAGGATGTCGATAAAGGCATCCAGCACGTTGCTCTCGGTGATGACGCCCACCAGACGATCGTCGTCCTCCACCACCGGCAGGAAGGAGACGCGGTGGCTTCTCATAATCGTCGCCGCCTCCTCCAGCAGCATATCGGGGGAGACGGTATAGAGATTCTTGATCATGATGTCGCGCACCTTGACCTTGCTGAGCAGATAGGTCAGCTCTCTGGCATCGAGGGTGGACGCCGTGGACGGCGAAGCCTTGGCCACCTCCACGCGGGAGACGACGCCGATCACCTTGCCGTTTTCCACCACCGGGAGGTGCTTTAAGTTGTGCAGCTTGAAAAGACCCTGTGCATCGGGAACCGACTGGTCGGGAGAGAGCGAGATGACCTTGGTGGTCATACGGGATTTGACAAACATACTTAACCTCCTAAATATGCCTTTCGGATCTCATCGCTTTCCATCAGCTCGGCGCCGGTGCCGGACAGCACGATGCTGCCCGTCTCCATGACGTAGGCGCGGGAGGCGATGGAAAGCGCCATGCCTGCGTTTTGCTCCACCAGCAGAATGGTGGTGCCTGCGCCGTTGATTGTCTTAATTATAGCGAAAATTTCCGAAACCAGCAAGGGGGAAAGTCCCATGGAAGGTTCATCGAGCAATAAAATTTCCGGGCGGCTCATCAAAGCCCGGGCCATCGCCAGCATCTGCTGCTCACCGCCCGAAAGGGTGCCGGCCAGCTGCTTGCGGCGGTCCTTTAAGATCGGGAAGTAGCCGCACACCATCTCGATGTCGGCGGCGATGCCCGCCTTGTCGCGGCGCAGATAGGCGCCGAGCTCGAGGTTTTCCAGCACCGTCATCCCGGGGAAGACATGGCGGCCCTCCGGCACCAGCGCCTGCCCCATCTGCACCCGGTGGCGCGGCGAGGCGGCGGTGATCTCTTCGCCCTTTAAGGTGATCGCGCCGGAGGTCGGCTTCTTGAGGCCGGCGATGGTGCGCAGCGTCGTCGTCTTGCCGGCGCCGTTGGCGCCGATGAGGGTGACGATCTCGCCCTGATGCACCTCGAGCGACACGCCCTTGATGGCGTGAATCATGTCGTAATGGACGTTTAAGTCGCGGATCTCAAGCATTTCCCATGTCCTCCCCCAGATAGGCTTCAACCACCCGCTTGTTGGTCTTGATCTCCGCCGGCGTTCCGGCGGCGATCACGGTGCCGTAGTCCAGCACATAGATGCGCTCGCAGATGGTCATGACGAGTGACATATCATGCTCGATGAGCAGAATCGTCAGATCAAAATCCTTGCGGATGCGGGAGATGAAGGAGGTGAGCTGCGCCGTCTCCGCCGGGTTCATGCCGGCGGCCGGCTCATCTAAGAGCAGCAGCACGGGATCGGTGGCCAGAGCGCGGGCGATCTCCAGGTGGCGCTGCTCGCCGTAGGAGAGGTTGGCGGCCAGCTCGCCGCTCTTTTCGTCAAGACCGAGCATCGAGAGCAGCTGATGGGCCTTGTCGATCAGCCCCTGCTCCTCTTTGGCGAAGGAGCCTAAGTGAAAGAGGCCGCCGGCGATGCCGTATTTGACATTCTTGTGCATGGCGATGCGGACATTGTCCAGCACCGTGAGGTTCTTAAAAAGACGGATGTTCTGGAAGGTTCTCGCCACGCCCTCGGCGCAGATGTGGTAGGGCTTTTTGCCGGAGAGCGTCACCGGCCCCTTGCCGCGGTCGAGCGTCACGCTGCCCTCGGTCGGCTCATAGACGCCGGTGAGCAGGTTGAAGACCGTGGTCTTGCCGGCGCCGTTCGGCCCGATCAGGCCCACCAGCTCGCCCTTTTCAAGCGTCATGTTGACGCCGGAGACGGCGGTGAGGCCGCCGAAGGTCTTGGTCAGTCCCTTGACAGTCAAAATGGACACGGTCTACACCCCCTCCTCTTTCTTTTGTCCGCCCTTGCCGCCAAACAGTTGGGGCAGTTTGGCGGACAGCAGCTCGGTCACCTCGGTCGACCCCAGCAGCCCCTGCGGACGGAACAGCATAATCGCCACCAGCATCAGCGAGTAGATGACCATGCGCAGCTCCGGGAAGGCGGAGAGCCAGGTGGAGATCAGCTGCAGCAGCACCGCGGCGATCACGGAGCCGGAAAGCGAGCCCATGCCGCCCAGCACGACGATGACCAGAATGTCGATCGACTTGTTGAAGTTAAAGAGGTCGGGCTTTAAGAAGTAGAAATAGGAAGCGTACATCGCTCCCGCCACGCCGGCGAAGAAGGCGCCCATCGAGAAGGCGGTCACCTTGTACTTGGTGGTGTTGATGCCCATCGACTCGGCGGCGATCTCATCTTCCCGCACCGAAATGCAGGCGCGGCCGGGGGAGGAGTGGAGGAAGTTAGAGAGCAGCACCAGCGTGCCGGCGGTGAGCAGGAACAGCCAGTTCCAGTCCACAAAGCGCGGCAGGAAGGAGAGACCGGCGGCGCCGTTGGTGATCTCCATGTTTAAAAACAGCACGCGGATGATCTCCGCCATGCCGAGGGTGGCGATGGCCAGGTAGTCACCGCGCAGCCGCAGCGTCGGCAGGCCGACCAGCACCCCCACCAGCGCCGCGGCGGATGCGCCCGCCAGCACGCCGAGGACAAAGCCGACCGTACCCTCCACCCGCTGGGTGATGATGGCGCAGACATAGGCGCCGATGGACATGAAGCCCGCGTGGCCCAGCGAGAACTGGCCGGTGAAGCCGGTGACCAGGTTTAAGGAGGTGGCGAGGATGATGTTGATGCCGGTGGTGGCCAGCACCGCGAAGGAGTAGTCGTTGATCACGCCGGTGAGGATGAGGATATGCCCCAGCGCGTAAACGCCCAGCATCAGGGCGAGGGTGGTCAGTGTCTTCTTGTTTTTCATCCGGCTACACCTTCTCTCCGACATTCTTGCCCAGCAGACCGGCGGGCTTCAGAATGAGAATGAGGATGAGGATGGCAAACACCACCGCATCCCGGTAGGTGGAATAGCCGGCGCCCATCACCAGCACCTCGATGATGCCGATCACATAGCCGCCCACCATCGCACCCGGAATCAGGCCGATGCCGCCGAACACCGCGGCGACAAACGCCTTCAGTCCCGGCACCGCGCCCATCAGCGGGTTGATGGTGTTGTAGTAAACGCCGACCAGCACACCCGCCGCCCCCGCCAGCGCAGAGCCGATGGCGAAGGTGACCGAGATGGTGTTGTTGACATCAATGCCCATCAGCTCGGCGGCGTCTTTATCCATGGAAACAGCCCGCATGGCTTTGCCGGCGCGGGTGTACTTGACGATATATTGCAGCCCCAGCATCAGCACCACCGTTGTGAGTACGATCACCACCTGCTGCATGGTGATCATCACCCCGCCGACGGTGAAGCTCTTCGCCATCAGCCCCTCCAGCGCCGGATAGGTGCGCAGCTTGGCGGTGACGAAGAACATCGTGCCGTACTCCAAAAAGAGCGACATTCCGATGGCGGTGATGAGCAGCGAGATGCGCGCCGCGTTGCGCAGCGGCTTGTAGGCAATTTTTTCGATGAGAACGCCCAGCACCATGCAGCCGAGCATGGCGACGAGCAGAGAGGGCAGGAAGCCAAGCCCCAAAAAGGTCATGCAGAAATAACCGATGTAAGCGCCGATCATATAGATGTCGCAATGGGCGAAGTTGATGAGCTTGATGATGCCGTAGACCATCGTGTAGCCAAGGGCCACCAGCGCATAGATGCTGCCCAGCGAGATTCCGTTGACGAGCTGCTGTAGGAAGACGTCCAAAGTAACCATCCTTTCCGAGTCGGGGTGGTGGCGGGTGAGAGAGGCGGGCGGGCCGGCGCCGCCCGGCGGTCACCGGGCGGCGCGGCTCCCCTGAGGGAAGACAAGACGAGGGGTACGTTCGTCAGTTGCTGGCGGGGTCAAAGGTGCTGCCGTCGCAGCAGGGAGGGGAATCAGTCGAGGGCGACCTGCACGGCGCTGTTCTGCACGCCGTCCTTCAGGCCGATGACAACCAGGGCCTTGACGGGGTTGTGGAACTCGTCGACAGAGAAGGTGCCGGTGACGCCGGCGAAGTTCTCGGTGGCCTCGAGGGCGGCCTTGACGGCCTCGCCGGTCTCCGCCTCGGCACGAGAGATGGCGTCGCAGACGAACTTGGCCAGATCGTAGCCCAGGGCGTTGAAGGCATCGGGCTCACGGTCGTACTTGGCCTTGAAGGCGGTGATGAAGTTCTGCACAACGGCATCCTGGCTCAGGGAGGAGTAGTGGTTGGAGAAGTAGACATCGTTTAAGGCAGCGGCGCCGGCCAGGGCCAGCAGGTCGGGGGAGTCAAAGCCGTCGGCACCGAGGATGGGGCAGTTGATGCCCTGGGCGCGGGCCTGCTTGATGATCAGACCGGCCTCCTCGTAGTAGCCGGGGATGAAGACGCAGTCAAACTCCTGGCCGGCCAGGCGGGTGATGATGGCGTTGAAATCGGTGTCGCCGTCGACATAGGCTTCCTCAGCGACAACGGTGCCGCCGTCCGCCTCGAAGGTGGCGCGGAAGTTCTTGGCAAGGCCCTTGCCGTAGTCGGAGGAGGTGTCAACCACCAGGGCGACCTTGGTGGCGTTCAGATTGTTCTTGGCAAACTTGGCCATCGCAGTGCCCTGATAGGAATCGTTGAAGCAGATGCGGAAGGCGTAGTTCTTCAGGGTGGCGGGATCGGGGTTGCCGCTGGCATCGTACTCCACGGTGACATCGTCAGCAGTGGCGGAGCCGGAGGCGATCGGAACCTTGGCCTGCTCGGCGGCGGGGATAGAGGTCTTGAAGGCGCCGGAGGTGGCGGGGCCGAGGACGGCGAGCACGCCGTCGCTGGTCATCAGCTTGGTGGTCATGGTGTAGGCCTCGGCCGCGTCGGACTTATTGTCGACGGTGACCAGCTGAATCTGCTTGCCGTTGACGCCGCCGGCGGCATTGATCTCTTCGATGGCGAGGTTAATGCCGTCCACCGAGCTCTGACCGTAGGTGGCGACGCCGCCGGACAGCTCGTAGTTGACGCCGATCTTGATGACATCGCCGGCGGCCTCATCGCCGCCGCCGCTGCAGGCGGTGAAGGCCAGGGTCATGGCCAGCACGAGAAGAAGGCTGAGGAACTTTTTCATGGGGTGTCTCTCCTTTGTTAAAATGGTTTGTTTTTATTTGGACCGAAGAACGCTT
>JAFQKL010000059.1 GCA_017396965.1 Clostridia bacterium | reverse complement strand
GCGCCGCATCGCCGGCCACACGAGGGGGACGAACCAGAAGAAGGAGGTGCAGAAGAGCAGGAAGAACTTGGACCAGGCGTCCCCCCGCTCAAGGTGGACCAGCTCATGGTGCAGCGCCAACCGCAGATCCTCCTCGCTGTAGCCGAGATGCGGCAGCACAACCCGCTGCGAGTCTCGAAAGAGGCCGATGCTGAGCGGCGTGAGGACATCGGGGGAGACCAGCAGCGGCACCTGGGGGTTGCGGGAGCGCGACTCCTCGCACAGCTCTCCCCAGAGTCGCAGCACCTGGGGGTCACGGACCGGCACCGCCCGCCGCAGAATCGCCCGGCGAAAGCGCAGGTGGCGCAGCATCTGCCAGCCAAACAGCAGCACAAACCCCGCCAGCCAGAGGGCGAGCAGCAGCCAGATCTCCCGCCCGGGTCCGGGGAGGACAATCATGGGAGCGGTTGTGAGCAGGTGCCTGTGTCGATATCCGAACAAGAGGTACAGCGCATTCGGCGCCATCCACAGCGCCGCACAGCTCAGGGCGCTGATCCTTTGGCGCAGCCACGGGATCAGCGCGAGCAGCACCGCATAGTAGAGGCTGACCTGAACCAGCGTGCTGAAGCCGAAGCCGATCAGCAGACGTCCGGCCGCCTGCGGGCCCTCCAGCAGCAGGAGCAGCAGCAGGACGGTCAGCAGCATGGAGGGGAGCAGGGCGCCGCTGACGACGGCGTAGTATTTCGGCCGCCAATACCTGCGCCCTTTGGCCACCAGCTCCTCTTCCTTCTCCGCGTCCCCCGCTTTGCGCGCCTCGACCAGCGCCTCCATGTTCACATCCGTCCAGCGGATCTCGGACTCCTGGGCCACGGCAGCCCGGGCCGCCTGAAACACCGCCTGTTCCGCCTCCGCGTCCCCGGCTTTTCGGGCCTTGTACAGAGCCTCCATATTGAGTTCGGTCGGATTCGGGTCCGAATCCTTGTCGCTCATCCGCCGTCTCGGTCGATCGAAACGGATGAAGGCCACGATAGCCACGCAAAACAGATGTAAAAGAAGCTCTCCCAACCCGTATTCCATCCTCGACTCCTTTCCCGCAGCCGCCGCTGCGCCGGTCTGACAACATTCCCAATCCGCTCAAACCCCTGTCCCCAACCGCACACGCCCCGCGTCATTCCCCGGCTGTCGCCTCCGCACGGACCTCAAAAGGCCCCAGCAGGGGACGCAGCTCCCTCCAGTCAACCCCCTCGAGGAGAAGATAGCAGAGGGTCAGCGGAAACAGCTCCGGCCCCTCCGCCTTGAGATATCCCTCACTCACCACCACCTTGCCCGTGCCCTTTGGCCCGTCGGGGAGGAAGTAGAGCTGATCCTCCCCGGTGTAGAGGCTGTAGCTGCCGGTGAGCGGGCGCAGGGAGAGGTCGGCAAACCAGCGGTGAAAGGCGGCCTCGTCGGTGACGCGCAGGATCTGCTCCACCCCGTCCTCCTCCCACAGCACCAGCCGTGTGCGAAACGCCGCCGCGTCGCCGCCGAAGAGGGCCTCTTCGCCGCTGACGCGGTCGTACGCCAGCACACAGCGCCCGCCCACAGCCAGCAGCAGCAGGGCGCAAAGCCCCACCGCCGCCGCGCCGCCCTGTCGCCGTGCCGGGCGCACCACCCGGCTCAGCCTGTAGCGCAGCGACTTCGCCGAGGCGGAGAGGCAGGTGGTCCACCCCGCCTCCTGCCCCGCCGTCTCCAGTAGCAGGGCGGCATAGCGGCGGCGGGTGTCCTCATCGGCGCCGAGCAGCACCGTCTCATCACAGCTCAGCTCCAGATCCTCCGCACACCGCCGCATGGCCGGCCACAGGGTGGGGACAAACCAGCAGAGGGCGGTGACGAACCTCAAAAAGAACTTGTTCCACCCGTCCGCCCGGCAGATGTGAATGATCTCGTGACGAAAGATCAGCCGCAGCTCCTCCGCGCGGTAGTCTTCGGTCGGCAGCACCACCCGCAGGGTGCGGGGGAAGAGGCCGATGGCAAGCGGCGTGCGCACGGCGGGGGAGATCAGCAGCGGGATCGTCCCCGCCGCCCCCCGCGCCTCCCGCTGTACCTCCTGCCAGAGCGCCAGCACGGCGGGGTCGGTCACCGCCCTGGCCGGGGCGAGAATGTGGCGGCGAAAGCGCAGGTGACGCAGCAGCTGTCCCCCCATCCCCACGGCAAAGCCTGCAAGCCAGAGGGCGAGCAGCGGCCCCGCCCAGCCCTCCGGCAGGGTCAGCACCAGCCACGGTTGCGGTCCGCGCGCGTGCTGGGGGAGGATCAGCAGCATCTGGAGCAGGATCGGCAGCATCCACAGCACCGCACAGGAGCGGGCGCTGATCCGCCGCCGCAGCAACGGCAGCAGGGGGAGCAGCAGCAGCGTGTGCAGCGTCAGCGACACGGTCAGCAGGAAGAACAGCGAGATCAGCGCCTGCTCCAGCTGCCGCGGGGAAACCACTGCCCGCAGCAGCAGCCAGAGGCCGATGACGGCAGGCAGCGACGCGCCGTGCAGCAGCACCCCATAGCGCGCCCGGCCCTCCTCCGGCGGCGCGCCCGCCTCCTCCCGCTCCAGCTGGCGGCGGAAGCGACGCGCCAGATCCAGCGCCAGCCGCGCGGCGGGGATCAGCGTCACCAGCAGCACCAGCCAGCGGCTCACAGCTCGCCCTTCTCCAGCAGCTCACGCAGCTCGCGCAGCTCCTCGCCGGTCAGCGCGCCGTCGCTGAGGGCGCTGGCCAGGGTGGAGACGCTGCCGCCGCACAGCGTGTCGAGAAAGCGGCGGCCCTGGGAGGAGAGGTATTGCTGCTGCGTCACCAGCGGTGTGTACAGCTTGCGGCGCCTCTGCAGCTCCACCGAGAGAAAGCCCTTGCTCTGCAGACGGCTGAGCAGGGTGAGCAGCGTTGTCTCCGCGATGGGGTGGACGCGGTAGATCTCCTCCGCGATATCGTCCTTGGACACCGGCGGCTCGTGCGCCCAGACGGCCTGCATCACCGTCAGCTCCGAGTCGGGCAGTCTGCGAATGGATTCTTTCATGATGGTTACCTCCGCTACGGTTGTAGTTGTTGTGATTATTCTACACTTGTGGCGGAGCGTTGTCAAGCCTGTTTGTCGACAAACTGCGTC
>JAFQKL010000058.1 GCA_017396965.1 Clostridia bacterium | reverse complement strand
CCGCCGGCGACGATGAAGACGTCGGAAGCCTCCGCCTTCACCGCTTTTTCCAGACAGTCAATCAGAATGGACATGGATACTCTCTCCTTCTCTGTGTTGTGGTGGGAGGAAGGGGGGTGCGGTGGGGACGCAGGCGGGGCGTCGGTTGGTTTGCGCGGGGCGCGGGGACGTGGGTCCGTGCCGGGGGAGTATCGCTGCGGCGGCGGCCCCTGCAGGGGGCCTGCACTCACGCCGGCGGCAGGGCCAGCTCGCCCATGGGGCCTCCGTCCCAGACATCAAGCCCCTCGTCGGGCTGCCAGTCGATGGTGGAGACGACCTGCCAGCGCAGGAAATCCCAGCTGCCGTCCGGCAGCAGCAGCACCGTCACCGTAAGCTTTCTGGTGTCCGAAAGCGGGACGCTGTAGGCACAGTAGGTGTCCCCCGGCTGGTGGAAGTTCATGTTTTCCTGGTAGGCGGCATCCTCCGGGACGGTGCCGGTGCGCAGCTCGGCCAGCAGCCGCTCCGCCTCGCAGTCGGCCTTGTAATATTCTTCCACCGAACGGGCATTCGCCTCGCTCAGCCTCCCCGCCGCCTGCACCGTGGACAGCGAGAGCAGGGCGAAGACGGTGAGGCAGAGGACGGCAAAGATGACAAGCAGCGAGCTGCCCCCCACCAGCGGCGGGGAGAAGCGACGGTTTTTTTCCTGACTCATCCGCTATCCCTCCTTCTGCCAGCGCACCGGGATTTCAAACAGCGTCTCCCCGGGCGCGCCGGACGCCTCAGCCCCCTGCTCCAGCTGCTCCACCCGAACGGTGGCCGCCCCGAGCAGCGGATGCTCCGCGGGCACGGCCTCGGCGGTGAGACGGTAGCGGGCAGCCCCGGCGGCGGGGTTCCAGTCTTCGTCGTAGAGGACGGTGAAGGTGTCCCCCTCGGCGGTGGTGAACAAGCGGGCGGCGGTGGTGGCGAAGTTGCCGCCGGTGTGCTTGAGCAGCTCGGCGGCGTTCTGCGCCTCCACCACGGCGCGGTCGCGGGCGGCGTTTTGCCGGGAGAGGCTGTCTGACCAGACAAAGGCGCGCAGACAGAGGGCCGCCGCCAGCGCGAACACCAGCAGCATCAGCGCCTGCTCCATCATGGCAAGCGGGGTCTTGCTTCTCATCGCTCCTCCCCCTCTCCGCGCAGCCAGAGGCTGAGCTCCACCGGCGGGGAGACGGCGCCCGCCTCCCCTTCGGATGCGCCATAAAGGCGGATGGTGAGCAGGCCCTTGGCCAGACTGAGCTCAAGCGACTCCGCCCGCATCACCCGCTCCCCGGCGGCGGGATCCCAGGCGCCGCCCGATTCGGTGAACAGCTCACACAGCCACCCCTCGTGGCAGTAGATGACGGTGATATAGCGCCGCTCCCCGTAAGGCTCCGTCAGCATCAGCGCCTCCCCGTCGCCAAACGGCTCCACCGACACGAGCCCCGGGTTCTCCGCCTGACGCACGCGGGAGGCGAGGTAGCCGGCGCCGGTGCGGTAGCTGTAGGCCGCATCGTCACGCGCCACCAGACCGCGGTAGAGATCCGCCCCCGTCAGCAGCACCAGCAGGATGCAGGAGGCGAAGAGGGCGAAGACCAGCAGCGCGAAGAGACTGTCGATATGATGTTGTCTTGCGTTCCTCTCTCTCATTGTTCCCTCATGAGAACCGTGATGTCGGGCATCAGGTTCGATCCATAGACTTCGTAAAAGACGGCGTAGCGTTTCTCGTCGATACGCAGGCCGTAGTGCTGTTTGAGATAGGCGAGATCGGGCGGATAGAAGCCCTCCGCCGCGTAGCAGGCGACGGCCGAGCGGCGCAGCGCCTGCTCCAGCTGACGGCGGCCCTCCTCATGGCGTCCCGCGTCCAGATTGTTCAGGGCGGTGAAGAAAAAGAGGAGGACGGCGAGGGCGAGCAGCGCCGCGAGCAGGGTGCGGGCGGGGCCCTGGATCATCGGTTTCTTCTCTGTCATACGCGCCCCCTAGCCGATGGCGGTCATGATGTGGAGCAGAGGCAGCATCACCGAGAGCAGGATCAGGCCGACCAGCACCGAGGTGACCACCACCAGCGCCGGCTCCACCTGGGCCACCTTGTCCTCCAGCGCCGCCTCACTCTCCTCGGTGAGACGGCGGGTGATCGTCTCCATCGTCGTGTCACCGCTGCCGCTGCGCAGTCCCAGCTCCAGCAGACGGCACTCGGCGCGGGGCAGCAGCTCCGTCTCCGCCATGGCGGCGGCAAGGGGTCGGCCCTCATCCAGCAGGGCGAGGCATGTTTGGCAGCGCCGCTGCGTCGCCGGGACATCCTCCAGCAGCTGGGCGCCGAGGGCCATCGCCTCTTCCACCGGCAGGCCGCTGCTCATGCCCATGCTGAGCGACTGGGCGAAGCGGGCGGTGCTGAGACGGCGGGTGATGCCGCGGTCGCCAAAGCGCCCCCGCCACCAGCCGAGGACGCGCTCGCGGAAGCTGTGGGAGGCGGAAAAGAGGGTGAGTCCCGCCACCGCGAGGAGCAGCAGAAGGAGCAGCAGCGGCATGGCGCTCTTTAACAGCCGGCCGAACTGCAGCAGCCCCCCGGCCACGCCGGTGAGATGGCCGCCGAGGCCGGCATAGACATCGTCGAACACCGGCAGCACCTCCACCAGCAGCACCACCACCACCGCCAGCATGATCAGCAGCAGCAGAGAGGGGTAGAGCAGCGCCGAGCGGATGCGCCGGTCGAGGCGGGCGCGGTCTTCGTAATAGCGGGCCAGCGCCCCCAGCGCCTCCTCGGTGCGCCCCGCCTCCTCACCCACCCGCAGCAGGCCGCTGACATAGACGGGAAAGCGCCCGCTGGCGGAGATGGCGTCTGAGAGGGTGGCGCCCTCGTCGATGCGGTCGGCCAGCTCCTTCATCAGCTGCGCCGACTCGCCCTTCTGCTCCCCGGCCAGCAGCAGCAGACCGTCGCTGAGGCCGACGCCGGAGTGATAGAGGATGGAAAGGCCGAGACAGAGGTCGGAGATCTCGGCATTGGGCAGATTTCGTTTCTCCATGGCTCCTCCTTGGATCGGTTGGATTGGTTGTTGTTGGTGGACTTGTATGGGACGGGGGTGCCGTTGGATTGCATCATAACGGGGATCCTTACGCAAGGCTTTGGGGTTGTGCTGGGGAGTTTCGCCGCTGCGGCGGCGACCCCTGCAGGGGGCCGGAGTGGCGAATCGGTCAGCAAAAAGGGCCTGCAGTCTCCCGCCAGCCCATTTTACACTATTTTTCCTTCGCCGTAAAGAGGGAAACGGCGGCGCGGGGATCTGTGGAAACCGGGATCGGCAGAAGCGGGGATCAATAGAAATACTTCGCCGAGTAGTTCTGCCCGTCGCCGATATAGGCCATGATGG
>JAFQKL010000057.1 GCA_017396965.1 Clostridia bacterium | reverse complement strand
GGTCTCGTCGCAGGCGTAGCCGAACATCATGCCCTGATCGCCGGCGCCGATGGCCTCGTAGTCCACTTCGTCCATCTCGCCTTCCTTGGCCTCGAGCGCCTTGTCGACACCCATGGCGATGTCGGCCGACTGCTTGTCGATGCTGGTGAGGACGGCGATGGAATCGGCGTCGAAGCCGAAAGAGGGATCGTTGTAGCCGATCTCGCGGACGGTCGAGCGGACGATCTCGGGAATGTCGATCTGGGCGTTGGTGGAAATCTCGCCCATCACCAGCAGCATTCCGGTGGTGGTGGAGCACTCGCAGGCGCAGCGGGAGGCGGGATCCTGGGCCAGCAGGGCGTCGAGAACGGCATCGGAAACCTGATCGCAGATTTTATCGGGATGCCCCTCCGTGACCGATTCCGAGGTGAAAAGCTTCTTGACCATAGTGATTTGCTCTCCTTTTCTTTGAGGCCGCGGCCGGAGAGCAGCCCCGGCGCGGCGGTTGTGATGACATGGTTGATTTCTTAAGTTTTTTGGGATATCCGAAAGAACGCCTTGAGCTTGCGGGGTAAATCGCGAAAAAACCCTGCAAAAAAGCGCCTCTCCTTGTTGAGATGAGGCGCTCTGAACGCAGGGGAAATCCAGTTCGTACCCTCATCTTTCGGCCGAAGCCGCAGGATTTGGCACCTTACCCCATTGGGGCAGGCTGCCGGGCATCACAGGGCCTGTTCCCTCCGCCACTCTTGATAAAGCTACTCATTCAATTGTCGGGACGCGCAGATATAGTATAGAGCATGGGGAGGCGCTTGTCAAGCCGAAAAACGCTCTTTTTGCCAGAAATCGCCGAATGAGGTACGGCTTTGTCTGCCGGGAGTCAGTCGTCAATCTCCTCTTCCCGCGGCCGCAAAGTAAACCCGCTTTGGGCGTAGGCCTCGCGGCTGACGGGGTAGCGTTTCTTGTGCAGCAGATAGTTGATCAGCTCCCCGCCTTCCTGATAGAGCACGGCGAAGATCGGCACGCCGAAGAACATCCCCCACACGCCGAACAGGCCGCCCGCGACCACCACCGAGAACACCACCCAGAAGGCGGAGATGCCCAGCGAATCGCCTAAGATCTTGGGGCCTAGAATATTGCCGTCAAACTGCTGCAGGGCGATGATGAGCAGGGCCAGGGTGATGGCGTGGCGGTAGTCGATCACCAGCATCATCAGCACGCAGGGAATGCCGCCTATGAAGGGGCCGAAGGTGGGAATCATGTTGGTGACGCCGACAATGGTGGAGATCGGCACCGCCTCCGGGATCTTCAGCACCGTCATAAAGAAGAAGCAGAGAATGCCGATGATCAGCGAGTCGATAAACTTGCCGCTGACAAAGCCGCTGAACATCCGGTCGGCATCTTTGAGCACCTTGACCACGAAGTTGACACTGTGCGTCGGGATGATGGCATAGAGCAGCCGCTTGAACTGGGTCTTGAAGACGGAGGCGTCCAGCAGGACATAGACCGAGATCACGAGGCTGATCAGCGAGTTCATCAGGGTGGAGGCGAGGCCGATGGCCTGCCCGATGATGGCGGTCAAGTCCTCCCCGGAGAGGTTGACGGTGCTGTGCAGCATATTGTAGGCCCAGCTGTAGACCTCCGCGTCGCTGAGGCCGAGCATCGAGGTGAGCGAGTACTGACGGCAGATCTCCGCCAGCCAGCCGGCCAAGCGGTCGGCATCGCTGCGCAGGCTCTGCAGGACGTGAACCACGCTGGTGACCAGACGCGGCAGCAGGGTGGTGAACACGGCATACAGCATCAGCCCCAGCAGCACATAGGTGAGGAAGATGGCGAAGTGATACTGGGTCTTCCGGGTGCAGCGGGGCAGCAGACGGGTGCAGATCTGGCGCTGGATGCGATGCACCAGCGGCAGCAGCAGATAGGCGAGAATAAAGCCCACCAGAATCGGCCGCAGCACGGCAAAGATCTTGCCGATGGCGGCAAAGAAGCCTTCGGAGTTGAAGAGCAGCCAGGTGAAGAGAATGCCGATACAGACGGTGATCGAGAGATAAATCGAGATCTCCAGATACCCGCGGTTGAGCTTCTTCTTCATGGAGCTGCCTCCTCTCCGACGTCATTTTCACACAGAAATGGAATAGTGATACAGAAAGTGCGCAAAAACTTTTGTGGATAAGACAGGATTAGCCTGTGAAAATATTGTAGTATTTTGGGGAAAGAAGTTCAAGTATTATTGTATACCG
>JAFQKL010000056.1 GCA_017396965.1 Clostridia bacterium | reverse complement strand
TCGTTGTTCATGCCCTCAACCAGGTAATCGTCCAGCGCGTCGCCCTTTTCGGCCATGACATCCTGGAGGGGGGTGTCGGTGGTGTAGATACGCTGGATGGCGGCATCCAGATAGGCCTGATCGCCGGTGCGGTCGTAGGATCTGTAGTCCTCGATGAGGATTCTGGCATCTTCCGCCCAGTTGTTGGCCGAGGTGATGTACTCATTGAGCTTGGTCTTCTCGAGCTGGTAGGGGAAGTTGTCCTGCATCACGCCGATGTAGCGATCGAGCTCTTCAAGGCACTCCTCCGCCTTTGTGATGAGTTCATCATTGGCCTCGCTGGTGGGGACGAGCAGGGCGTCGCGGATGTTGCGGCCGGCCATGACGGCGTTGAGGCGGGCGTAGAGGATGGCTTCGTTGGTGACGACATCCTCGTTGAGCAGGAGCTCATACTGATCCCTCAGGTTGTTGGTGGTCAAGAGGCTTGCGAAGATGATGACCAGGGAGATGGCGATGGTGATGGCAAAGCCCGAGATCAGGGCTTTTTTCAGCTTCATGTTTTTAAGCATGGCTGCTCCTCCTTAAGATTTTTTGTGCCTTGAGTCGTTTATTTAAATCGGCTTCGAGGGACCCCGGCCGGGGCCGGCTACGTCGCCGTATTTTCCGCCTCGCACATCGGCGTGAATTCTGCCGTCCACCATGGTCAGCACCCTGCGGCGCATGATGTTGACATAGCGGCTGGCATGGGTGGCCATGATGACGGTGGTGCCGCGGTTGTTGATGTCGTTGAGCAGGTGGAAGATGTCCCAGATGCTGTCATCGTCGAGGTTGGCGGTCAGCTCGTCGAGCACCAGGATGGGGGGGCTGTTGATGATGGCGCGGGCCAGCTCCACGCGGCGGCCCTCGCCGGTGGACAGCTCCACGGGGTATTTCTTCTCCGCCCCCGGCAGGCCCACGAGGCCGAGTACCTTCTTGATGCGGGCCTCCCTCGTGTGCTTGTCGCCAAAGCCGCGGACGCGGACGGCCAGCTCGAGGTTCTCCGCCACCGTGCGCTTGCGCATCAGGCTCATCTCCTGCGGCACATAGCCAAAGCACATCGAAACCTTGTTCTTGCTGACCAGCTTGAGCATCGAGAGGTCCTTGTCCCCCAGCCGCACGGTGCCGCGGGTGGGGCGCACCAGGCCGCTCATCAGGCCCAGCAGGGTGCTCTTCCCTGAGCCGCTGCTGCCGATGACGAAGACGAACTCACCCTGCTCCACCGTCAGGCTTGCATCCTGCACGGCAGTCTCCCGGCGGCGGCGCTCGGTCTGTGATTTATAGATTTTCGTTACATTTTCCAGCCGGATGTCCGGCATGGGGGATCACCGCCTTCTTTGCCAGTTCGCCTCTTGAAAACTTACCCTATTCTGTTATAATATGAGCGCGGCCGTTTGTCAAGGGCGAAGGGCGATTTTGACTGTGATTTTGACATTTTTCGGTCAAACTTTGTGCCGCACCGCCGCCACAGGCGACAAAAGTACACCTGCCGCGCACGGCACCGGCTGCCGGCGGACGGCGGAGCGGGTGGGCGGCGATTGCATAAAAAACCGCATGGAGCGAAAGGTCTGTCACATCTTCTGCGAGAGGAGGGGGAGGTTCATGTCTGAGAGGGGAGGCCGCCGGCTGCGGACGGTGCTGGCGGTGCTGCTGGCGCTGCTGTGTGTGACGGGGGTGGAGCTGCTGGCCTGCCGCCTGTTTGCGCCGGCGCTGTTTGAGCGGGTGGTGACCTCGGTGTCCACGCCGATTCTCACCGCGGCCGACTGGGGGCGGCGGGGCAGCGTTCGCCTGCTGACGGCGCGGCGGGAGGCCGCGGGGGCGCTGGCGGAGGCGATGGTCACCACCGTCCGCGACGCCTGGGTGGAGGCGCAGGAGCGGATTGACCGGCTGTTTTTCCCCGAGCCGCCGGCTGTCCAGCAGGAGGCGGGGGAGGCGCAGCTGGCGCCGGAGCGGGGGCCGACGGAGGACGAGGGCATCACCCGCTTTGTCCGCGAGGGGGAGCGCGAGTGGCTGACGGGGGGCCTGACCGACATCACCTATTACCACCAGGACGAGGAGCCATGGGCGGAACAGCCTTACGGCTACGACGACATCGGCCGCTACGGCTGCGGCCCCACCGTGATGGCGATGGTGGTGGACAGCCTGACCGACACCGCCTCCGACCCCGCCCAGATGGCGGACTGGGCCTTCGCCCACGGCCAGTGGGCCTCGCGCAGCGGCTCCAACCACACGATTGTGGAGGAGGCGGCCGCGGCCTTCGGCCTTGTCGCCGCGCCGCTCACGGAGCGGGAGGCGGGGGACATCGTCTCCGCCCTGACCGCCGGCAAGCTGGTGGTGGCGCTGATGGGGCCGGGGCATTTCACCACCGGCGGCCATTTCATCCTGCTGCGCGGCGTGACGCTGACGGGGCAGGTACTGGTGGCCGACCCCAACAGCCGCGAGCGCAGCCTGACCGAATGGGACCCGGCGCTGATCGCCGAAGAGCTGTCCACCGCCCGCTCGGGCGGCGCGCCGCTGTGGACGGTGGAGCGACCGGCGGGGGAGTAGGCGGGGGTCGCGGACGGCCTGCGTCCGCCTGCGCGGGTCCTCTGTTGACGGGCTGTGTCCGTCTGTGCGGTTCCTCTGCTGACGGCCTGCGTCCGCCTGTGCGGTTCCTCTGCTGCC
>JAFQKL010000007.1 GCA_017396965.1 Clostridia bacterium | reverse complement strand
GGGACTGCTCAGCCTCGCGGCGGTGGGGCTGCTGGGGGCCTGGCGGATGGTACACTTTGTGGAACAGCCGGTGCTGCCGTTGACACTGACGGACTCGGCGGCGCTGGCCGCCGTCCAGGCGGCGGCCACCCTGTCTGCCTGGCGGACGCTGCGGCGGGCCGGGGCGGGGAAGCGAACACGCACCGTGCTGCTGCTCTCCTGCCTGCTGACGGCGGCGGGCGGCCTCTGCTTTTACACGGTGACCCCGGGTTCGGGCAGCAACGTCCTCGGCATTGTCTACGCCGACCGTCTCTTCGCCCTCGGCGCCGCCCAGGTGACGGCGCTGCACGGGGCGCTGTGCGCATGGGTGCGGGGGCGTTGAAGCGGGGCGGAATCTGTGGTATAATAAAGGAACAGAGATTACGCCGAAATGAGGTGTTCCCATGGAGACTTATGAAGTCACAGTGATTGATCAGCTGTCAAAGGTAGAAGAGCCGCTCACCGTGGAGGTGGAGACTGCCGGCGAAGGGGGCGGGGTTTCGATCCGCGCCTCCCTGCTCGGCCGTGAGGTCACCGGCGTGGCCGATGCGCCCTACCCCGCTTTTCAGGCGTTTCGCGACGAGATTCTCAAGATGGGCTTCGGCCTGCAGTGCTGCGGCGCGAGAGCCAACGCCGTGCAGCCCGACGAGCTGCTGGGCAGCGACCGGGTGGCGCTGGTGCGTCCGGGCAAGAAGGAGCTGATGGGGGAGCCGGTTTCGATGTGGGAGCCGGCGAAGATGGATGTCTTTCCCGCCACGATCCATCAGCAGGGCTTTTCCAAACGCTGGCGGGAGATGGAGCCGGTGTGAGGCGATGGCCGCAAAAGGAAGAGGGAGGACGGGTTGCCCGTCCTCCCTCTTTGCCGTCCGGCGGGCTGTGCTTAAAACACGTCCGAAATCATCCCGCCCAGGCTGTCCGCCGCGCTGCCGACGGCGCGCATGGCACTGTTGACCTTGCGGCGCATCCGGCGCGAGTTGTGCGCGGGGCTCATCATGCCGGCGGCCAGGCCGATGGCGGCCATGGTGGCGGCGCCGGCGATCATGGTGGTCATTTTCATGCTTTTCCCTCCCTCGTTCAAAGGGGTCTCCCTGTCCGATCGGGGTTCCCCGTCTCCCAGTATGGCCCGAAGGAGGGCAGTCATGTGCCGGGCAGCGACGGAAGTTCATGGGTGCCGCCATTTTGTCGCCCGACAGACGGGGAATCGGGCTTGACAGCGGCGGCAAAATAAAGTATACTATTTTTGTATTAGTTAGCATTCGCTTTACCACGGCCTCACTCCCCGGAGGACGGCCGGTTTTTGGGAGGTGTTTCCAAGTGAGAATCACGCAGGAGGCCGACTACGCGGTGCGGATCATCCATTATCTCGCCCTCACCGGCGAGAAATGCGATGCCAAAAACATCGCCGAGAATGTCGGTGTCTCCACCCGCTTTGCCCTGAAGATCTTAGGGAAACTGGGGCAGTGCGGCTTTATCCGCTCCTTCAAGGGCGCCAGCGGCGGCTATGTGCTCGAGCGCAGGCCCGAGGAGATCACCCTGCTCGACATCGTCACCGCCATTGACGGGCCGATCGCCATCAACAAGTGCCTGACGGTGGACAGCACCTGCTCGCACACGGCGGCGGCAACCGAGGAGGGGGGCTGCCCCTTCCGCAAGGTGTTCGACGAGGTCAGCCGCGACATTGAGGCGGCGCTGGGCAGAGTGTCGTTTGCCCGGTTCATGCAGGAGGAATAAGCAAAGAACACGCCGCGGCGGAAGAGGTTGCTCTTCCGCCGCGGTTTTTTTGAAGGCGGTCCCCCGGCCCGACCGCGGCACCCCTCCGCACGGCAGCAACACCGGGAAAGCTTCGCACCGCGATCTCTTAAAAAAATCTTCAAAAAAAGGCTTGACAACAGTGCCTCGGAGTGATAAACTCTATAATTACATCATAATGCCCATCTGTGCGCATTCCATCCCAACTGGCGAGATTTTGGTCATTTTTACAGAAATTTAACGGTGATTTTCTGTGAAAATGACCAAAATGGTGATTTTACCCCCAAAACCCGCCTCAAACCGCCCTGTTTTTCCCGCGGTTTGCCGGCATTTCATGAGAGAGACACCCCGGAGGGTGTGCAAAAACCAAAGCCCCGACGCTGTTTCCCCGTCAAGGACAGCGACGGGAGAGACCGTCCGGCGCGAAGGCGGCGGGCGGTCGGCCGCGAGACCCGACAAAAAACTGCTTTGGAGTGATAAATTGATGTCCAAGATCGTGACCCTTGGCAAAAACCAGCGTCGCAGCTTCTCCAAGATCGAAGAGATCCAGAGTATGCCCAACCTCATCGAGATCCAGAAGAAATCCTATCAGTGGTTCCTCGAGGAGGGCCTTCGCGAGGTTTTTGACGATGTGGCCCACATCACCGATTATTCCGGCAACCTGGTGCTGAAATTCGTCGACTACAAGATGGAAAATACGCCCAAGTACACCGTGATGGAGTGCAAGGAGCGCGACGCCACCTACGCCGCCCCCCTCAAGGTCACGGTGCAGCTGATCAACCGCGAGGTGCCGGATGTCAAGCAGCAGGAGATCTTCATGGGAGATTTCCCGCTCATGACCGAGAGCGGCACCTTCATCATCAACGGCGCCGAGCGCGTCATCGTCTCGCAGCTGGTGCGCTCCCCCGGCATTTACTACGACGTCACCCGCGACAAGAGCGGCACCCCCCTTTACTCCACCACCATCATCCCCAACCGCGGCGCCTGGATCGAGTACGAGACGGACAGCGCCGGGATTTACTATGTCCGCATCGACAAAAACAGAAAGATCCCCGCCACCGTGCTGCTGCGCTGCCTGGGACTGGAAACCGAAGAGCAGATCATCGACCTCTTCGGCCAGGAGGAGCACGTTGTCGCCACCCTCGAGAAGGATCTTGCCAAGACGGTGGACGAAGCCCTGCTTGAGATCTACCGCAAGCTGCGCCCCGGCGAGCCGCCGACCGTGGAAAGCTCCCGCTCCCTCATCAACGCCATGTTCTTCGACGTCCGCCGCTACGATCTGCCCCGCGTCGGCCGCTTTAAGTATAATCAGAAGCTGGCCCTTGAGATGCGCATCGCCGGCAAGGTGCTGGCGGAGCCGGTGGTCGCCCCGCTCACCGGCGAGGTGATCGCCGAGGTGGACGGACGTCCCCTCACCCGCCAGAAGGCCAGAGAGATCGAGCGCTCCGGCGCGTCCACCGTCTACCTGCAGGTGGAGGACAAGAAGATCAAGGTCTTCTCCAACGGCATGGTGGCCCCCGATGCCTTCCTCTCGCTCACTTCGGAGGAGCTGCGCTCGATCGGCATGACCGAGAAGGTCTCCTTTACGGTGCTGCGCGAGCTGATGGAGCAGGGCGAGCAGCAGGGCAGAGAGGCCCTTTCGGACATTCTCACCCCCCGCATGACCGAGGGACAGGCGGAGCTGCTGCTCGACCTCGCCTTCGACGGTCCACTGATGAAGCAGAATCTGCTCGATACCCTCGCCGACGAGGATCAGGCCGCCCTGGCGGGCCTCGACCTCGCCTCCCTGCGTCCCCTGATCGAGGAGACGGAGCGCAAGACCCGCGCCGACTTCCTCTCGCTGCTCTCCTCGCGGATGGATGACCTGATCCCCAAGCACATCATTGTCGACGATGTCTACGCCTCCTTCAACTACCTGATCTGCCTCTCTTACGACATCGGCACCACCGACGATATCGACCACCTGGGCAACCGCCGCATCCGCTCGGTGGGCGAGCTGCTGCAAAATCAGTTCCGCATCGGCCTCTCCCGCATGGAGCGGGTGATCCGCGAGCGCATGACCACCCAGAACCTCGAGTCCATCACCCCGCAGGCGCTGATCAACATCCGCCCCGTGGTGGCGGCGATCAAGGAGTTCTTCGGCTCCTCGCCCCTCTCCCAGTTCATGGATCAGACCAACCCCTTAGCGGAGCTGACCCACAAGCGCCGCCTCTCGGCCTTAGGCCCCGGCGGACTTTCGCGTGACCGCGCCGGCTTTGAGGTGCGCGACGTTCACTACACCCACTACGGCCGTATGTGCCCCATCGAGACCCCCGAAGGTCCCAACATCGGCCTGATTTCCTACCTCTCCACCTACGCCCGCATCAATGAGTACGGCTTCATCGAGGCCCCCTACCGCAGAGTGGACAAGGAGACGGGCAAGGTCACCAACGAGGTGGTCTATATGACCGCCGACGTTGAGGATGACTACATCGTCGCCCAGGCCTCTGAGCCGCTCGATGAGGAGATGCGCTTTGTCAACCGCCGCGTCGCCGCCCGCTACCGCGACGAGATCCTCGAAATCGACCGCGAGCGCATCGACTTTATGGACATCTCCCCGCGCATGGTCGTCTCGGTCGCCACCGCCATGATCCCGTTTTTGGAGAACGACGACGCCAACCGCGCTCTGATGGGCTCCAACATGCAGCGCCAGGCGGTGCCGCTGCTCAGAACCCAGTCCCCCATCGTCGGCACCGGCATGGAGTACAAGGCGGCGGTCGACTCCGGCGTCTGCGTGCTGGCAAAGCACAGCGGCGTGGTCCACTCGGTCAGCGCCGACACCATCGTCATCGACGCCGGCGACGCCGGGGTGGATGAGTACCACTTAATCAAGTTCCTGCGCTCCAACCAGGGCACCTGCATCAACCAGAAGCCGATCGTCTCGGTGGGCCAGCGGGTGGAGGAGGGCGAGGTCATCGCCGACGGCCCCTCCACCATGAACGGCGAGATCGCCCTCGGCCGCAACGTCCTCATCGGCTTCATGACCTGGGAGGGCTTCAACTACGAGGACGCCGTCCTCTTAAACGAAAACCTCGTCCGCGACGATATCTTCACCTCCATCCACATCGAGGAATATGAGCTGGAGGAGCGCGACACCAAGCTGGGTGCCGAGGAGATTACGAGAGACATCCCCGGCCTCTCGGAGGACGCCCGCAAGGATCTCGACAGCATGGGCGTCATCCGCGTCGGCGCCGAAGTCCGCGCCGGCGACATTCTGGTCGGCAAGATCACCCCCAAGGGCGAGACGGAGCTGACCGCCGAGGAGCGCCTGCTGCGCGCCATCTTCGGCGAGAAGGTGCGCGAGGTGAGAGACACCTCGCTTAAAGTCCCGCACGGCGAGTACGGCATCGTCGTCGATGTCAAGGTGTTCGACCGCGAGAAGGGCGACGAGATGGCCCCCGGCATCAACAAGATCGTGCGCTGCTATATCGCCCAGAAGAGAAAGATCTCGGTCGGCGACAAGATGGCGGGCCGCCACGGCAACAAGGGTGTCGTCTCCCGCGTGCTGCCGCCTGAGGATATGCCCTTCCTGCCGGACGGCACACCGCTCGACATCGTCTTAAACCCCTTAGGCGTTCCCTCCCGTATGAACAT